>JALHPX010000024.1 GCA_022842225.1 bacterium | reverse complement strand
TTTTTGTCACTACCAAGAAAGTAGGTGAGCAGGAGGAAGTCGAGATTCCGCCGCCCATACTGATTGCAGTGAATAAAGATTTGGTTAAAGACGTCCGCATACGTACCTCATAGAGAAAACACCCAGCGAAAGGGCAATCCTCTAACTTTGATATTACGCGACGCGTTTAAGAAAATTTTGCTGACATTGTGAAATAAAGAACACAATTACGTAACTAATTGAATTCCGGAGTGATTTAGAAAGGCTAAAACGAGAAGGTGATACCGGCGAGGACAGTGGTTTCGGCAGCACTCGTCGAGCTCGAGCCTGCGAAGAAAAGGTGGCGGACAATGACTTTAAGCGAGTAATCATCCGCTAAAGCTCGCTCTACCCCCACCGCAACCCCCGCACCCGCGTAACCTGATTGAACTACTTGGAATTGTCGCTGCGCAAAGTAGGCGCCGATGTAAGGACGCCAAAGGTCGGACGATACAAAGTTGTGGGAACTGTCGTTAAATCGATACGGTTCAGAATCCGAGAACGGGTAGTAATTGATTCCTAAATCCAACCCGAAGGCCAAGTCGCCTGAGATAAATCCAGAAACTAAAATCGTATAGCCTGCCGAAAGTTCCAAACCTGGGACAATCCGATGTTCGTATGCGGCGTGAAAGGCGCCTAAATTGGCGAGCGAACCGCTGGTGGTGTTAGAAGTCGCCGAGAGTAAGAATCCGCCGGTGACGACGTGAAACTCCGCTGCGTGGGTCCGCGCGGACCATGCAGAGATCAATACGATAGCGATAAAGCTAAGCCGCTTCGCGGAGAGGTTCAATTTCGGCAACAGGCTCATTCTCTTTGTCTGCCTTTTTCTGTAAGAGGCTGTTTAGGTAAGCCGCGATTTGCAGGCGAATGCGCCCAATTTCTTCTCGCTGCGCCTGCGTTTCCGAGCTCACTTGTCGGATTAAGTCGTTGTAGAGAAACCGTTGCTTCTCAGATAAGAACGCTTCGATTTTTTGTCGCTCTGTGGGTTTCATATCGGCCAACACTTTGGCCCATAAGCCGACAGCGAATGCCGAGAACACCGCGCGACAAGTTTCCTCGTCTTGATCAAAAAGCCTAAAGAACGGAGGCCGCACGGAAGGAATACGACTCTCTTTCGATAGGACCTGATAAATCTCGCGCTCCTCGTACGGATCGGAGGTTAATAAATGGCTCAGTAATTCGAGTTCCTCGCGGTATTGCGCGAGCAGCGCCCGCGTGCGCAACGGGCGTACACTCTGGGCGATGTTACAAAAGGTTTCGCAGCGTTTTGCGCTGACGGGGGCCTCTTTGGCCGAGGGCTCCAGCACTTGCGCCCAACCTCCGGGGAACAATTTTCGAGCCGTATTGAGTGCAATGCCTTTCGGTAGCGCTTTTAGAATCGCAATTGCTTCGTCCTTGGATACTTTTTGCAAAAAATCAATGCGCTCTTGATGGGTCAGACGCCAGGTCGAGAGCAAGAGTGCCGACCAAGCGGATTCCTCTTCGGAGTGTTTGTTGCGCAGCAGTTTGCGCAAGACCATCAGCGATTCAAAATCCATCGCGCCTGGCTCGTTCAAGGCCTGCAACCAGGAATCCTCCATGCTATACGCAAAGAGTTTGTCCTGAACGGCCTGGGGGAATTCAACGAGGATGGCGCCTAACGCTGCTGGATCGCGTTTGCCAATTTCGTTTAACTCAAAAACGTCTAGGTGCGAGGGAAATCCAGGAGCCGCGCAAAGCGTATCGATAGTGCGAACAGCTAAGTCTTTCAACTTCACCGGGTCGTGCATCTGGAATTCGCCGCCACCACCGCGATTGGATTTGGTCTCGGCGGCAGCAGATGCTGTAGGAACCGCAGCCCCGCCTCCGCCGCCACCCGATTTACGGGCAGATTCTTCGAGTGCTTTGGCAATTTTGTTACTGGAAATGCGATTAATCCACAGCATTCCCATCAAGAAGAAGAGGATTCCGGATCCAATAAGCAGCACTTCCAGCCATTGGATGTTGTAGGTTCTCCACGCTTTGCGATTGATATAAACCTCATCGCGCGCGGCGTTTAAGTGCAAGAAATTGACGGTGGACTCACGGATTTCGACTGCTTCAGCTTCAGGCAATTGATTTGGAACTGCGATTGTTACTACTGTCTTGCGGACGCGGCGCTGTAACTGACTGAGCGGCCTGGCTGGATCATCCCATTCATCGACTATCTCTTCCGAGGATAAATCAAAATACGGAAGCTGCTCGCCCTTCACGCCATTTGCATTTCGTTCATTGCGGAACATGGGGTCGACTTTGACGTTCACCAGGAAGGGCATTCCAGGGAAACGGCTCGATAAGTAGTTGTGCGCTTGATTCGCCAAATACTGTTCGAGCTCCGCCACACGTGGGTGAGGTGGATCTTCGGCCAAGGCGTTCAGACTAAGAAGCGCCACGAATAAAATTTTAGATAGAACTTTCACTACAATCTATCCTCAACGTCTGGTTCAATAATCAAAATTACTTTACGGGCCCGGCTAATGCCCTTCTTATTCTTCGCTGCCTCGGCCTTCGTCATGGCCTGCTCCAGTTCAGGAGAAATACGAATTTCTCCGTAACCTTCCGCACGCATCCGCTTGAGCGGAATGCCATGCACTTGCAGTTCTCTCAGTGCCGCAATCGAACGAAGCGCCGACAACTCCAAGTTATCTGTATACCGACTGCCGGCGCCGGCTGCGACCGGAACACTGTCGGTAAACGCCCGAATCGCTAACAAGTAATTGCCTGCATAAGGCTCAAACCTCTTAGCAAAAATCTGCAACTGCTTCTTAGCCTCTGGCGTTAGCGTCAGACTACCCAAATCAAAAAACGAGAGGGCTGGGAAATCGATCAGAATCTTCGATCCAATCGCAGTGGCCTCTCCACCCCAGTCCTTCAGTAAGAGCTTATCGACGCCTTGCCCATCCCCTGGCCCGAGTCGGAACGCGTCCGTCGGTGCGCCAATCTTGCTCTTATCCAAATTCAATTCGTCTAACAGCGCCAACTGCAAACCCTGATAGCGGTCCTTCACTGGATCGACGCTGAAGAAAATCATAAAAAACATCAGCAACAACGTGACCATGTCGCCGTAACTGAGGACCCAACTACCCTCGGTGTCCACCTCTTCGCTCCGAAGACGGTGGTTCGACTTCCTGGCGTAACTTGAGCTCACGCAGCCGCTTTCCCGGCGCTCTCAACTTGGATCACGCTGACGCGATTTCTCTCGCTAACAAAAGAGTTGAGAACTTCCTGAGCTTCCAGCGGGTTCGCGCGGTCGACTTTGAGTAACACCGCTCGCAGCGCGATTTCCGCCATGCGTTTTTCATCCAAAATGATTTTGAGAAGTATTTCACCCGCGGGGGAAACGAACAAGTTGGCCACGACAAGGCCGTAAAGAGTCGCGGTCAAGGCCACGGCCATCTGCACCCCAGTTTGCCTGGCTTCTAGGCCTGCTGATACCGCGCGCATCAAACTCACCAGACCCAACACAGTGCCCATCAACCCGAAGGCAGGCGGGTACTTAGCCAAACCGCGAAGCGCATTGTTGATCTTGTGCAGTCGATCAAAGCTCTCGCCGATTCGAGTCTCGAGAATTTCCTGGATCTTCTGAGAGTTGAATCCCAAAGAGATAAGCTCATCGCCATCGCGCAAGACATTACCTGGCAGCCCACCTACCGCACTGGTTAGAGAGGGAGCCGATGTAATAAACTGCAAGCAGGACGAAACCAGCATTTTTTCGTCGGTACGTTTGAATCCCAAAAAGATTTGGAAAGCATGGAACATTTCGCGCATGGACTGCCAAGGCAGTGTCATGACGGCGACCGCTCCTGTTCCTCCCACCACCATGATCACGGCCACGACGTCATAGTAGACGCCAAGTGGTTGGCGAAGGTGATTGAGGGCCAGGAAAAATCCAATGCTGGCCAGTAATAATCCGACTACATACGGCATATTATCTCCGCGACGACGAATCGTCGGTAGACGACGAACCAAAAGACGAAAGTTTTCGAATCATGCGCTCAGTGAAAGCATTCCCTGGCTCGAGTTCATACGAGCGCTTGTAGGCTTCCAGAGACCTGCCGGTATCCCGTTGCAGGTAGTAAAGATTCCCTAGTAAATCGTACACCACGCTTAGATTGGGATAAGAGCCGACTAAGTTCTTCAACGTCGTCTCCGCTTCCATATAGCGTTTTGACAAAATTTGTTGCTGCGCCATCGCAACTCCGCGAGCAAGCGCGGTAGCTGAAGAGTGCGAGCAAGTCTCAGCGGGGCGAAGCTCGTGGAGACGTATGGACAAAGTCATCGCCTTTCCCAGCTCACTGCCCGGCAGGACAACGACTTCGGGTAAGAATCCTTCAGCACGTAGCTCCACCATGCCACCACTGGAAAAGAGCTGCGCATGGTCTTCGGCCTTAATAGTGAAAGGGGTTTTACCAATCACATTGCGTCCCTGATCCGATAGAATGCTGATTTCCGCTTTGTCAGGAATGCTCTGAACTTGCACCATGCGGCTCGCGCAGCTAGTCAGCGCAAGAAGTAGGGCAAGCGAATGTAGGAAGTGCTTTGTCATAGGCAATGCTTTTCAGTTCCTCACAGAATTGTTCGGACTTTGAGTAAAGAACCTTTAAGCATTATAGATTGGACACGCACTTAAGTTTCTCACGCGGCATGCCGAAGTTTGGGGCATGAAGTCACTACGCATCATAGGGATTGCGGTTGCCGCGGTGCTCGTCACTATATTTGCAGCTACATCCTATTTCCGTCCCCGACTGGAAAGACAAATTGCTGAAGCCGCAAAGAGCGGACTACAGCGCGAACGCTTACGCGTAGAGTCAATCACTGCCAGCTGGCGTAAAGTCTCGGTCCGCATGTATGGCAGCAATGCAGCCAAAGTGAAGAAAGTGTATGAGATTGTCTCTACAACGCCGGGTGTTAGTAGCGTGCACGTCGAAACCCTGCCGGTCCGGGATCCATTCCTTAATCTACAGGTGGAGAACGGCAAAGTAGTGGTGCGCGGACTGCTTTCGAATCAGGCCCTCGGGCAAGAAATTGCCAACTGGACTGGCCAGGGCGTCGAGGTGGCTCCCAACGTACGCGAGGATCCATTAGAGAATACGATTTTGGAGTTAGTCCAAACTTGGTCCAAATCCAAAGCAATCGAAAGCGTGAAAGTGGGATTTGATGCTGCCCGTCTGCGCATAGCAGCTACGTTCAATGCCGAGGAAGATCTAGCCTCCACCGCCTTGATACTCAAGTCACAGCGCGATGGTGTGGTTGAAAAGAAGCTCGTTCTCAACAAAGTAGTCCCTGAAAAAGCGCCTGAAGAACCGGCCACTCGCTCTGTAGCGCAGTCTGAAGGCGAAACCAGCACAGCGCCCGATGCTGCAACCGAAACAGTTGTTCCAGCCGATGCCGCCGCAACCGCCCGCGTTTTGGCCTCGATCGGCGGGAAGTTTCCGCAAATTCGATTTGCTTTTTCCAGCGCTGATTTATCCGAACAAAGCGAAGCTCAATTGAAAGAACTTGCCCGTGTCTTGAGATCGGATCCCAACCTTCGGATCAGAGTCATGGGATTCACCGACGACCACGGCGACCCGAGATTTAACTATTATCTCAGCAAAAAACGCGCGGCCCATGTTGCAGGCCTCCTGAAGGAAGCTGGCGTATCGGAAAACTCGATCGTTGTCGAAGGCCGAGGACCAACTGAGTTTATCGCCGATAACAGCACACTTGCTGGTCGCAAACTCAATCGCCGCGTCGAATTCGCTCTCTTAAACAAAGGCTAGTTCATGTTCGATGGCATGCTAGAAATCAGCTTATTTGCTTTTCCTTTGGCGGGGATTTGCCTTTTTCTAGGTTGGTGGGCGGCAACAAAGTTCGCGAGCGAAAAGCATGCGCCTATTGCCCCGCCTTCCACTCCCCGCCCTTCGCAAGCCCGCCCCAATCAAGAAGCAGAATTCATTATCAAGAGCCTACGTTCCGAGCTGCTTCAGTTGAGAACAGAGCTGGAACAACAGCGGGCAAAGGCAAAGGAATGGGAACTGCTCTTAGAGCTCAGTGAAACTAAATCCTCCGCGGTTCCAGAAGTAGTTCAGAAGGTCATGGCTAATGACAACACCTCGCTTCCCACCCAATCCAGCGAGTGGACAATCGTCGTCTTAAAGCAACGTATTCGAGAATTAGAAAAAGCCATGTCCGAACGCAAAGCCTAGAAAGTGTGGCCAAAGTTGGCGAAAATTCCGCCTTGGTCTTGCCCCACCCCGTAATCAATCCGAATCTTACTGATCCAATCGGGCGGCAAACCAATGCGTAAACCAATTCCGTAGGTCATCTTTGCGTCGGCAAAACCGCCGCCTCGCTCAGCAGTGCTTCCAAATCCCAGGAAAGCCGCTCCACTAAAGAGTTTCCAGATGGGAAAGCGCAACTCAGTCTGTTGCAAGTAATAAGCACGGCCGCGAAAGCGGTTTTCCAAATAGCCGCGCAGTTTGTTCGCACCACCTAATTTGTATTCATAAGCAAATGTTGGCTCACCAAAAGTCGTTCCCGCAGACAACTGAAAAGCGGCTACGACGTCGCTTACAACTTGATTCAAGATTTCCTTGTAAACGATAAAATCACCCTGGGCTTGAACGAAGTTGCTACCGCTCACGGTGGAAAACTTCGTCGGCATAAAGGAAAAATCAGTGCGAAATACAAACCCGTCGCGCGGGCTGTCCTTATTATCGCGGGTATCAATTTCTTGAAAGAGGCCCACGCCAACAGTGGATTCATTTGGAGCCACTTGCATCTTTGGCGATTCTTCGCCTAGCTCCTCGGTTCGACTCCTGCCGTCGACAAACAAGCCCACGGCAAAAATGGGGCTTAGCCGATGTCCCAACTCTACTTTGGATTCAGATTGCGTTCCCCAGAGCCGAACAAAATCCGAGACCTTAGTATTGCCGCTAGAGCCGTAATAAGGCTGGTAACCGCGAGTGACTCCCGTATGCAGATCCCAGTACCAGGACCGGCCAAATTCCTGGTG
This sequence comes from bacterium, assembly GCA_022842225.1. GTDB lineage: Bacteria > Bdellovibrionota > FAC87 > UBA2466 > UBA2466 > JALHPX01. Next base: position 7,380 of record JALHPX010000024.1, on the reverse strand, counting down.
CAAATTTAACTGCCCTTGATAAACCCTTTTAATATTCGTGTTGACGTCGATAGATAGCGAAAATTTCGGCGACTGAATAAAATAGGCAGCGCCGTAAACAAAGCGGTACGTCGGCTCGTAGCCGAGAACAGGAGCGATCGATTGGCCAACGCCTTCTTCGCGCTTCGTCCAGCTACCGCGCAAATCATTTGATTCGTCGAAAGTGTAATCTTCTTCAGCACCGAATACTGCAGAGCTGCTCGTCGCTGCTACTAACCCTACCCACAGAAACGCCCTCAACATTTTCATAGTCGGGTAGCTATAGGGTTAATCGACGGAGATGTCCAGCAATCCCCCTATCTCTGCCGATACTTCTCCATTATTGTAAGCACATAAGGAGCTCATTCATGTGGTTGTTATGGACGCTGATTATCGGATTTATCATCGGTGCGATTGCTAAATTCATTCTGCCTGGCCGAGACAAGGGCGGGTTTATTCTCACCTCTTTATTGGGAATCGGCGGCGCACTGGTTGCAGGCTATTTGGGACAGGCATTTGGCTGGTATCTACCCGGCGAACCCGCGGGATTTTTTTCGTCGATTATCGGCGCAGTAATTTTGTTGGTTGTTGCTCGCGCACTCGCAAAATAATCGCCAGTTACGGTTTGTAGGACCGGGTGTCGTTCAGGCATTCCGATCCGAACATCACCGTTTCTCCCGAGATCAGATAATTCTGCACGAAGGTTTTTAGATCCCCCGCGCCCTCGTTCAAGTAATACATCACACAATCCTGATTGGTGCAGTGAGCACCGTGAGCGGAATCCTGGTGAGATGTGGTCATCGGCACGCCGTTATTTACCAATCCAAACGCGTGGCCCATTTCGTGAACGATGGTGGATTGCTCCACAAACTTTCGCACCAGTGCGACAGAGCTCGAACCAGCGACAACTTCTTTAAACATCACCATCACCGAAGTTCCGGTGATGTTAAATCCCAAAACAGAATTGTCTGCTTGCCCGTCGTCTCCCGCAGCATTGCCATTCACAAACACGATAAAAAAATCGCCCTTGGTCTGAGTCGAAGTTCCCTTCCGGTATTGAGAGGCCAGAGCCATCACGTCATTTGCGGTCCACACGGATTTGTTTTGATCGGGAATTTCTTGCATCTCGGCTAGCGTGGTGGGCACTGTTACGGTGACAGGCTGAGAGCGTGTGGCAAAGATCGCTTCGAGATTATCCAAAACAATACTCCACAGCTCAATTGCCCGCGTGCTGCCGACATAGGGCTCGGCGCCCGGCTCATAAGCTATCTCGACGACCAGTTCCTGCATGGTGGAAAAATAGACGGCAGGGTCGTCGTAATCAGGAACTTCGGTGGAACACTGACCGAGAAGGAGCAGGAAAAGAAACAGAACTGCCGATTTTCTTTTCACTACGCCTTCTCCGTCTTTGAATAATTACCAGGAACAGACCCAAGCAAGCGGCTTGCAATCTTTGCTGCCGGATCTTCGACAGCCGCGATTAGCATAAGACTGAGCTTCATACCGAGTCGAGTAGTATGCGTAACCCAGTGCGCCGGTAGTTGCACTCTTTGAAAGGGCGCCGCATCCGCCTTGCACCCACACCGCGGGCTTGCAATCTTCTTCTCCGCAGTAAGCAATCGCATCTTCTTGAGCTGCCTTGCGAGTTGAAGCATTCCAACTAACTCCCACTTCGCCCGTCGATTTCGAGTAGGCGATTGCTCCGTATGAAGCATAGTAAGGTTGATAGTTGTAGTACGGCCAATACGAGTATCCATAAACCTGATACGTCGGATAGTAGTACGTTGCAGGCCATACGCTGCCAAACAGTCCCCAACCTAAAGAAGCGCCGTTCACGACGACAGAACCGTGATACGGATTCCAGTAAAATCCTGCCTCCGCTTTTACGCTGTTAAAGATAAGGAACAACCCAAATACCAAACCAACAATTCGGTTTGTCATAATTACCCCCAGATTTTTTACCCCATGTACGCGTCCAAAAATAAAACGCGGTTCCCGCAAAGTCTACACCCATAAGGCTTTCGGGCCACCGCGTTATGCGAATCCGCGTTATGATAAAAGTATCCCAGAATAAAATGACGACACACAGCTTCCACAAATCGCTCTGCACGATTGTAATTTGTTCACTGTTGTCGTGTTCGCACCAAGTCGTGACACCCCCTCCCGTCATTAGTTTCGAGGCTGACACACCTCTACGGTTTATTAGCGAAGAGCGGCCACCGTGTTTAGGGATGGTAAAAAATTTCTGCAAGAGTTTGTATTCGCCCGGCAATTTGGGAAAGCTCGAGATCCCTCTCGCCAAAGAGCGTTACGAGATACGGCGCGGCAAAACAGACAATGATTTCTCGCAAGTCTATTACGAATACGCACAAACCCAGCTGCGTTTCCGCGACAAGCTGCCGAGAGAATTCCGCAGCATTCTGTCGCAGCGTGGCTACTTTGAAAAACTGCGCTCCTACTTATCGCGCAAACCACGCAAGGAAATGTCGATCGAGGATCGAGTCGAAATGCTGCGCCTAGCCGGCGAAATCGACGCGATTTGGAATGGCGCTATGAACGAGACAGTTCTCAAGCGCATGGAACGTCGTTTTCCTAATTTTTCCCAAATGAGCGAAGACTCGGTTCCCGTCGAATTAATCAACGAAGGCAAAAGAGTGCGCGGCACTCTCGTTGCGGAAATCTCCAAAGCGATTTGGCTGGATCACCCAAACTGGAAACGGGTCGAGCGCGCGTTTGAAACGGTTCGCAATTCCTACAAAAGATTTATCATTCATGCCCCGGGACTCACGGACACCATTCGCGAAGATTGGCTCCACCGTATTAATACGCTTCGCCTCATGGTTCCCGGTGGCGATCCTGAGATCGACATGTACGAATGCTCCAGAACCGAAGAGAACGCGTACTACTACGCCAAGCGAAATTACGTCACGGTCTGTGCCGGCGATTTCAATGCCGAAGACATCACCCACACTCTTTCTCATGAAGTGGCGCACGCACTGGATGTGAACCGCTCACTCGTTGTGCACGAGTCGCGCTCTCGTTTGGGTTATGAACTAGAGACGATGCGCGCTGAGAGCTGCAATGGGACTCGCTACAGCTGCAAAGACTGGGGCAAATTCAAAGCCAATTTACCGGAGTATTCACAAGATCTCACCAAATTCGAGACTCAGATCCCGGAGTTCCAAGCCTGTCTACAAGCTCCTCGCACCAAGAGCGCACCGAGTGAGTCGTATGTAAACCGGATCGCCACGGAGGAAGTTCAAGACGCAGTTTCCCTATTAGCGGAGAAACACGTTTTCCTAAGGATGATCACACCACAAATTCCTCTCGCAAACGGCACAAAGCGAAAAAATCCAGCGTTTCTCAATCCGTGCGACTACTATCTCTGGGGGAATATTGCTCCGCCCTACCAAGAAGATTTAACGCTTCTGATGTTCTTCACCGCAGAATACCGTTGTACCGAAGCCATGGCGCCGGAGTTGAGATTCCAAAACGCAATTGAAACCGCGAAAGAACTCCAAACCCAAATCGTCACCGCGCGCATCCGCCAGGAGCAAGAGTTCTCGCCTCGCTGGCGCCTGAATGTCGACGGATACGCCGCTCAAACGGGGGAGAAGTTTGCGGATTCGATCGGTGGGATGGTTTACGCAGAAATTCTAAAAAATGAGCCAAGCATAGAGAAACGCCGGGTCACTTACCTTACCAATACTGGCTGGCTATGCTCCAAGCCCTCGCTACGGCACATGCTGCCCAAAGAAGCAGCCATTCTGAAGCAATACTACGCCGATCCCCACTCCGAAACGACGTTGCGGCAACAAGAACTCTTGTCGCCGCCCATTCGTGATGCCCTTCAGTGCGATTTAGATTTTGAAGCTAAAAGCTGCGCACTCTAGTCCACTAGCTGTTGATAGAGGTACGCAATCGCCATTGCCTCGTCGGCAATCGATTGATCAATATCCCCTGCTCCGCCGTGCCCGCCTGCCGTGGATTCGTAGTACGTGACTTTGTGTCCATACTCTTCCATGCGTGCAACCATCTTGCGTGCGTGCCCAGGATGTACGCGATCGTCTTTCTGAGAACTCCAGAAATAGATGTTCGGGTACTTCTTATCTTTAGAAATATTCTGATACGGCGAATAGCTGCGAATCACGGGTCCCACAATCGGATCCGTTGCACTGCCATATTCCGCGGTCCAGGAATCGCCCGGGGGCAAAGCCTGATAGCGAACCATATCGAGCAGCGGGACCGCACAGATGACGGCATTAAAAAGTTCTGGCCGTTGCATCGTCACAGCTCCAACCAGTAAGCCGCCATTGCTACCGCCGCGAATTCCCAAGCGACGAGGCGAAGTGTACTTATTGGCAATCAGATCCTCCGCTACGGCGATAAAGTCGTCGTAAGCGCGTTGGCGGTTCTCCAAGATCGCGGCCTTGTGCCAGGTGGCGCCAAACTCTCCGCCGCCGCGAATATTCGCTATGACGTACACGCCGCCATTCTCCACCCAAGTTTTACCGACTTCGGATTTGTAACCAGGCAAGAGCGAAACTTCGAACCCGCCGTAGCCATAGAGCAACGTAGGATTGCTGCCATCCATCTGAATATCTTTTTTGCGCATCACGAAGTACGGCACCTGAGTGCCGTCTTTGCTCGTGGCATAGCGCTGCTCGGAGGTCATGTCCTTCGGATCAAACCGATCGGGGAGCTTTGCCACGGCTGTCCAGGTAAACGCTTCGGCATCGGCCTTCTTTTCACCTCGATAGATTGTCGTGGGGCTTAGAAAGCTTTGATACTGAACATATAGTTCATCACGGTTATCGTCGGTGGTTAGAACTTCAATGGTGCCATCTTTAGGTAACTCCGCGGGGGTCGTTTTCCATTCGCCATCTTTTTTCTCGGCGATGAGCAACACGCTTTTTACTTCGGTCATTGCGGAAACAAAAACATGGTTTTTGGTCGTAACGACTCCATCGAGACTCGAGCGAGAGTCTGGCACGTAGATGAGGCGCAAACCTTTTTCCCACTGCGCATCGTTTTCGTAATCAACGGGAAAACTAACCAGCGAGCCGGCAGCAATCGTGGTGGAACCCAATTTCCACTCCGTACGAAAACGCACCAGCATATCGTCTTCGGTGGAGCCCATGCCTTCTGCGTCTAACGGAAGAGGAAGCTTCGTTAAGCCACCCTTGTCCGAGTACGACCAATAAATATTTTCAAAGAAAGTAGGCGCTCGGAGCACCAGCCCGCGCGTGCCGCTTTTGCGAATCGCGGCGCCGACGCCAACAGCCACGTCTTCCACTTCGCCTTCTAAGAGTAATTCAGCATCGGTGAACTTTGTGCCGCGCTTCCATTTTTTAACAACGCGGGGATAGCCTGACGTCGTCAGCGAGCCGGGACCAAAATCCGTCGCCAGCAAAATCATGTCTTCGCTCCACCAAGCCAAAGTGTGTTTGGCTTCGGGCAGAGTGAAACCATCTGCTCTGAACTCTTTTTTCTTCGTATCGTACTCGCGCACGATCACGGCATCCTCGCCGCCGTCGGAGAGATGGACCAAGCAATAGCGGTACTCGGGCTCTAAGCAAGAAGTGCCCTTCCAAACCCAATTCTGTTTATCGGCGTCGGCGAGCGCCTTGACGTCGATGAGTGTTTCCCAATTGGGCTTATTGTCGGCGTAGTCCTTAGCGAGAGTGCGACGCCAGATGCCCTTAGGGTGTGCGGTATCGGTCCAAAAATTGTAAACGTAATTGCCCATCAACGAGGGCGCTGCGAGTCGATCTGTCGCCGAGCGGATTTTTTTAACGTCGGCTTTAATACTGGCAAAGCGTGGATGCGAAGTGAGTTGCGCAATGGATTTATCACTGCGTTCTTTGGCCCAGGCGACAGCTTCAGCAGACTCGCGCTCCTCTAAAAAGAGATAGGGATCTTCAGTGGAGGTAACGGGTTCTTGTTCTAGAGGTAAATTAGTCACGAGCGGTTTTCGGATTGTACAGCCGCTGATCAAGACGCACCAAATTAAAAACGAAAAAGAAAAGATTTTTTGAACCATATATCTCCCGACCCTTTCTGCTCAACTAAGCCGAGGGATTTGGAAATGACAAGAAGCAATCTCGTTGCCACTATCCCCAAGTGAGCTTTGCGCACCGCTACCGAGTCGACACTGTCCCCTGGTATTTTTTTCCGCCGTACATCCTATGGAGTTGGGTAGCTGGTATTTTTATCTACCTGTATTTTCTCTTCGTTCGAGTGAGCTCCAAGATCGAGCTAACGCCTGCGGATCGCTTCGCTGCGTTGACGACTCCTGGGCAGGCCCACATCCTCGCGTGCTGGCACGAAAACACATGGTCACTCATCTGCTGCCTGTTTCCATTTCCTGGTCACGTCTGGATGAACCATCCGTACTGGTACATGAAACCCATTCATGTTGGACTGAAGTTCTGCCGTGTGGAGAGATACATCCTGGGATCCTCCAGTTACCGCGGCCGCGAAGCGGCGGATGAATTAGTAGTGGCTTTACGAAATGGCAAAGCGACGGCCATTCTGCCAGATGGTCCCGATGGCCCGCCGAAGGTGCTCAAAAAAGGAATTTTATTTATCGCCGCTGCCTCGGGGGCACCGATTTACTGTGTGCAGGCTTTTCCCAAGCGCTTTATTCGCTTGCGATCGTGGGACCGAAAACTTTTTCCGCTCCCGTTTAACTATTTCCGGTTAACGATCTCAGAGCCGATATATGTTTCGGCCAACAACCCCAAGGGCTCGGAAGCAGAAGTAGTCGAAGCCCTATCGGTCGCAGCGAAATAGTCGCCACTCAAGCATCTTGGCTCGGGCGCGCCATTTCTCGGGAATTTGGGTATCGGTCCAGCGAGGCAGGCTGCCGCCCAGATATTCACACTGCCGCTGTTCTATCGCCGAGCAAGCCAGTGGATAAACGCACATAAAGTGGCCGGTTTTTTTGAGATCTTCGTCGGTCGCGGCAATGACCTTCAAATTCGGCCGACGATAAAAGAATCCCTCTACGCCCGGCACGGTAAACGGATTGATGCCCGACACGTAGACGACATCGGGATTATGATTCCACAAAATCTTCAGCGCCCGTAATTCCGTACGCGTTGGCAAAAACACCAGGGGGATCATAAACAGAAAATTAAAAAACCAAATCGCGCCCGCACTGAGACGAAAACGGTTAGCGACAAACCACCGGGTCAGCATCGGTGATTTTTGGATCGCCATGCAGGCGAGCACTGGAGTTACTTGGGCCAGTGGAAACAGAAATCGCAATTCCTTGTGCGGAACCCAAGAGTGAATGAGAACAAAAAATAGAGTGATCCACGACAAGCTAAAGCGACGAGCCAGCCAGATCGGAAGAGC
>JALHPX010000023.1 GCA_022842225.1 bacterium | reverse complement strand
CCAGCAGGCACGATCAAAGTGAATATCGATCCTGCTGACTTGCAAAAGCAACTCGACGAATTAGCGGGCAACCAGCTCGTTTGCAGCGCAGGTCTTCCTGCTTCTGCGGGTGGAGTGGTTAGCTCCGGGGTCGCAAGCCCAATTGAAGTAACGGCTAGAGGCGGAGTCGGGCCCTACACGATTTTGTCCACGGCAATCAGCTTCTCCAGCCAAACAGTTCTTTCTCGCACCTACACGAACACTGGCTCTACCAACAAAGTAGTGGTGGATACGGTTTCAGTAGTCGACAGCCTGGGAATTCTCACCCAGTGCAATTTCGCAGTGACGGTATTGCCGGCCACTAGCCCTTCGACCTTAGCTTGTACGATGGTCCCCTCGCCTTCTTCGGCGATGGTGAATGACAACATCAGCTTCCTCACCACCGCATCGGGCGGAGTGGGATCTTACACTTTTTCTAACTTAAGCCTCGGAACAGGCGGCTCCGTAGTAACGGCACTTGCTCCTATTAACTCGACGCAAGCTTCGGCAGTCGGAAAGTTTAGCTCCACTGGTTTGAAGACCAACAGCGTGAGAGTAACTGACAGCGTTGGTACTTACGTAGTTTGCTCTTCGACGGTGAGCATCTCCGGTTCGGCATCGGTTAGCCTGGTGGCAAGTCCTTCTTCCACCGCGCAAGTCGGTTCTGCGATTGTGGTCTCGGCGGTTGCCTCGAACTTCTCGCCATCACCCACGAGCTATGTTTTCTCGACGACGGAGTCCGGTATCCAGCTATCGCCTTCAGGCAACTCGGTGACGGTAACTTCGAGCAACGGTTTGCCTCACTCGGCCTTTAACGTCCAGGTAGTGGCAAGCAATGGTTCGCAATCCGCAAGTGCTTCGATTGCTCTCACATTTGTGGGAACGACTGGGTACTTAAGCTGCGTAATCAACCACCCAGTAGCTACGTACTACACGGGTAACCAAGTGCCGTTCACGGCAACCGCTTCTACCGGTGAAGCCTTAACGATTACGACTTTTGTTGCTTCGAGCGATGCAACGGTAACGACGACAGGCAATGCAAGCCGTAACGTGGCTTACGCAAATCCTGGTTCAAAAATCGTGTACGCATTAGCTAAGTCGACCGCGACTGGCCAGTATTGCAATGACGGAAATTACTTGGTCGATAGCTTGACCATTAACAACAGCGGTGGCGGATACCTGCCACTCGCTTGCAGCGCTTACACGAATTACAATCCGACGGTATTAAATCAGTCGTTCTACGCATACGGCGTCCTGACGGGTGGCAATCCTGCTAACCGCTGGGTCGATACTCTACGCGTATTAAGGAACGGCGTGGTTGTGAGCAACTACAGCGGCTACTGGTACGATCGGTACACTGCGGTCTTGGCGATTTACACGACTCGCGGCACGTACCAAGTCGAGTTAACTGCTAAAGACAGCTTGGGTAACACCGCTGTCTGCTCGACGAATCATATCGTGCAGTAAAAACAAATTGTGCTGAAAGAAGCCGGTAGCGCCGAGTCGCTGCCGGCTTTTTTTTCATTGGGACACCCTGCTCTTTTCCGGCCGAAAAGTAGATGGGCACCTTATGGGCGGAGCATGCGTGGACGGCTATTTAGAAGGGCGTCTAGGGAGAACATTCCCGGACCTGCCAAGATTACCGTCAGAAAAGGAACCACGTAGAGCAGTGCTAATTCCTTCTTCTGCCAAGGATCTTCGACGTGCACCCAACCGGCCGCAACCAACATCGTGATGATTAAGGGCACGCAGGCAAACCGAGTTGCGAGTCCGACAAAAAGCAGAACAGAACATATTACTTCAGCAAATATCGCCAACACCAAACTAGGCGTATGCCCCAGACCAATGGGATCGGGGAAAGTCGCCTGTAACGTCGAAAAATTATTGAATTTGGCCATACCATGGCCAAAAAACATAAACGCGGCGGTCATCGCTCTTAGAAGCAACAGTGCTAAATCTATTCTCATTACTTACTCTTTTAGGACTTTATTGATTGGACTGCGCGGCCCCGCCATCGCAGCTACTTCTTTTTTCAGAAGAGGAAGTTTTAACAAAAGTTTGGGGGCGTGAGAAGCGCCATAAGAAAAAATGGCAAACTTCACAACGCGGCCCGCAAGCACGGCGAAAAAGATATCCGTCAGGGGCATCTCGGCGAGTGCCGCGACTACGATTCCGGGAAACTGTGGAAGCGGTAAAAGAGCTAAAATTCCCAGCGCAAGCGCACCGCGATTATCGACGAAGTTGTCGATCCAAAGCCAAGTGTCTTCGCCAATGCGGCTATGCAGGCTGTGATAATCGAAAAAAGACGAACCCGATTGAATTAAAAACGCTAAGAGCCAAGCACCCAACGTGCAGCCAATCGACAACGCGATGAAGGCACGGATCCAATGCTTCGGGCGCAACATGACATAGGAAATTAAGAGGCCGTCCGTTGGTACAATCAAAATGAACAGATCGAGCCCGCCCAAGAACGCAATGAAGGGCAAATACCACGGGCGATCGGCAAAGCTTTGTAGCTGCCGCATGATCTGGATTAACTTATCAAGGATCATACTGGACTTACACTGCGGAAAAACTTGCAGGACTTTGCAAATTCGCGCCGCAGTCCAGTCTCGATGAAGGCCTTAGCGGCGACCGCCCAATCCGAGAGCGGAGGTAATTCGTAAGTAGCGGTGTTCCAGATATGAAGAGCGGCAGAATAAACCGCCAACTGTTTGCCGCTCTGTTTTTTGTTTCGAGATCCCTGTGACATTGCGCATCCTCGGAGAGAGTTAGTGACGGTAGAAGCAGGTTAATAAGATTCTCCGTCTAATTCAATTCAAGCTTTGTTTGATTTCAACCAGGACGGTACAGTAGTCGTCATGACGAAGAAATTTGTGACATACGGCTGTCTTTTCGCAACCACACTCGCCTGCATATCTGCGACCAGCTTCGCTGGAGGCGGAAAGAGATTCTCAGAACACTATGAGAACAAAAGCTGGGATGCGAATAAACCTCCCGTTGTCGACGAACCAGCCATTAATCCCAAGTACGCTGCTGGAAACTGGGAGAAAGCCATGCGCGCCGCTTCGACCTATTGCGACTCCAAACGCTCGCTCATAGCGTCTAATGGTAGCCGCTTGGAAGCAGTAGGAGTGAAAGAGCACAATGTCGAAGTCCGCGGCGCTTTTCTACGCTTTCGCACCTGCCTTTTGCCCGAGCCAGAAAAGGGTAAGGCGGCTGGCATTGGTTGGGTGGACCTCACAAGCTGGGACTCTGGCTTGGCAGCACGCGATCGCCGCGTGACCCGCTACGTTTTTGGCGTCGAGACACCGGACCAATCCATTGCACCATTTGAGTTTGAAGTGACGCCGTGGAAACTGCCGGCTGTACCCGTAAAACCAGGCACGCCGGTCGCCGCGGACACCTGGAATGCCAATGCCAAAGCCGTCGTCAATTTTCGCGGCACGCCCATCACAGTGGAATTTCCAGTCACCGTCACTAACGATGGCGGTAAGACCCACATGCTGACGAATCAGCCGTTTCGCTTAGATTTTATGAACGAGTTGGTGGAGAGTGGGTTCCGCCAGATGATGGAGCTTTGCAATCACCACTTCTTGGCAGCCTTTTCTCTCGTGAATCTGGACCTCAATCTAGTGCCTAGAGAATGGGTGGGAACCCTCGGACCCGCCGCGTCCCAAAATCCCGAAAAGGTCAAACCGAAAAAATCTGAGAACAAGCCTTAAGTCGATTGACGAGTCTCTCCGGAAAGCCTTTCTAGATAGGGATGGGCGGACGCATCTCTACAGCTTTGAGTTTAGAAGATGTGCGGGGCGAGGCGGCCCTGCTTCGATTGCGTTTCCGCGATTTGCCCCTCAATATTCACAGTAAACGCGCGCGCTCGACCGAGTTGGATCGCGCGCTTGCCCAAGTGCACCGCGAGCTCGAACGCCGCGGAATTCGTTTCCGCCCTCACTACTGGTTGTCGTCAGAATGGTTTACGCCAGATGGCGTTCCGGGCGTTGCCGTGCCGTTTTACCTTTGCCACCCTCGCCTGCGCCGGCTGGAAAAACACCAGATGCGCGGAATGGAACTCGAATCTACGCAGGCTTGCATACAGATCCTTCGCCACGAAATTGGCCACGCCATCGAGAACGCATTTAAGCTGCGCCGACTCGAAAAAGTCCGACGCGTTTTTGGCAGGTCGGAGATGCCTTACCCTCGCAAATATGCCCCCAAGCCCTATAGCCGCAAGTATGTGCGCAATCTCCCAGGGGCCTATGCGCAGAGCCATCCGGATGAGGATTTTGCGGAGACTTTTGCGGTTTGGCTTACCAACCGTCGCACTTGGAAAAAACGCTACCGCGGCTGGGCTGCTCTCCAAAAGCTCGAGGCAATGGATGAATTGATGCGCGATTTTGTGGTCGGACGAGAGCCCTTGCTGGTGAATCGACGAGAGATTGATCCTCTCCCCAAGCTGAATACTACTCTGCGTCAACACTATGAACGCCAACGGCAGCGGTATGGACTCTCCGGCTCTGCTGATTTTGATCGCAGTTTGAAACGCCTTTTCAAATGCCATCACGCGCCGCGCGTAGACATGACCGCCCACACCTTCCTGCGTAAAATGAAAGATAAGCTAAGTCGTGAAGTGGCCGTCCAAACCGGCGAACCTCTCTACCGAGTGAATCGAGTAGTCAGCAGCATGATACGCCGGGCCAAAGAGCTGGACCTCAGAATCGATACCCGCAAGCCAATCACAGCAAGAGCTTATCGATCCATTCAACCGCTACTGCGTGCTCATGTTTGCCGATTCCTTCGAGCGGGTCTTCACCGGATCGCGATCTAAACCCACTGCGCCTAACTTCTACCGCCTATGCCAACAAAAAAACTCCGAGTGCTGCTTGCCGTCCACAAAACGCTTTTGCCACCTGAAAATCCAACGGCGGCTGAAATACGGGACTCCGAATGGTCGGCAGAATATGAAGTGGCAACTGCCCTTCGCGACATGGGGCACGAGGTTAAGTTTGTCGGTCTAGACGACCATATCGGCGATATGCGGACAGCGATTTGGGAATTCAAGCCGCAGTTGGTTTTTAATCTCACCGAAGAATTTGACGGTGTTGCCCATTTTGATCAAAACATCGTGAGTTTTTTAGAGCTACTGCGAGTGCCCTATACGGGCTGCAATCCTCGCGGCCTGATGGTAGCGAGAGACAAAGCGCTGTCCAAAAAAATTCTAAGTTTTCACTCGATTCCCACGCCAGCGTTCCAAGTATTTCCGCGTCACGGCAGCACCAAATTAGCAACGGGGCTGGCCTTTCCCCTCATGGTGAAATCGACGACAGAAGAGGCCTCGCTCGGAATTGCCCAAGCCTCGGTGGTACAAAACGAGACCCAGCTCAAAGAGCGCGTGGCCTTTATTCATGAGCACTTAGATACCGACGCCATCGTTGAACAATATATTTCGGGTCGTGAAGTTTATGTTGGGGTCATGGGCAATATGCGCACGGAAGCACTGCCGGTGTGGGAGCTCAATTTCGGCGAGCTGTCTGAGCAAGCTGAGCCCATTGCCACGCGACGCGTGAAGTGGAGCAGCGCCTACCGCAAACGTTACAAGATATCGTCGGGAAAAGCGGAGCTATCCGAAGCGCAAGAAACAGAGGCACAGGATATCTGTCGGCGCGCTTACCGTGCACTAGGACTCTCAGGCTACGCCCGCATGGATTTGCGTCTCGATGCCCAAGGGAAGTTTTATGTCCTGGAAGCCAACCCAAATTGTCATATTGGTGAGAAAGAAGATTTCGCGCAGTCTGCTGACTCCAAAGGACTGACCTATTCCGAGCTGTTGTGGAGAATCCTCAACTTGGGACTTCGCTGGCAGCCTAATCGCGGATAAATTAGTTCTAACAATTTCTATCTCCAGACCCGGGGGTCTCATCGTGGCTGAACAAAAAACCGACAACTTCATGCGTTCACTCTGTTTGGGAGAAATCAAAGAGGACATGATCCTCCCGTTTCCCAAAATCAAAGACGCCGAGCGAGAAACTCTCAAGACGGTTATCGACTCCTTTGACGCATGGCTAAAGAACCACGAAACCGACTTTAGAAAATGGGACGCTGCCGGCGAATTCCCTCCCGAGTTCTTGAAGGAGATGAAAGAGTTCGGCCTGTTTAGCTTTGTTGTTCCCGAAGAATTTGGCGGGCTCGGATTTTCGAACACTGCCTATTCCCGCGCTCTACAACAACTCAGCCGCCACGACGGCTCAATGGCTGTTACAGCAGGCGCCCATAGCTCGATTGGGATGAGAGGCATCTTGCTCTTTGGCACCCCCGAACAAAAAGAGAAATACCTCGGGAAGCTGGCAACCGGGGAGATGATTGCGGCGTTCTGCCTCACGGAGCCAGGTGCAGGATCCGATGCTGCTTCGATTAAAACCACCGCCGTTAGAAAGGGTGATGAATGGATTCTCACCGGTGAGAAACTTTGGATCACCAATGGCGGTATCGCCGATTTCTTCACTGTATTTGCGAAGACGGAAGGCACAGATGGAAAAATTACAGCCTTTATCGTCACGCGCGATATGGCAGGAGTTACCAATGGTCCGCACGAAGACAAAATGGGTTTACGCGCTAGCTCCACGACGACAATCAATCTAGATGGCGTCAAAGTGCCCAACGCGAATGTATTGGGCGAACCCGGCAAAGGGTTCAAAGTTGCGATGAGTATTCTCAATAGCGGCCGCACCGGTCTAGGCGGTGGTTGCATTGGCATCATGAAAAAAGCCATCGAACTATCGACGAAACAAGCCAAACAGCGCGTGCAGTTTGGCAAACCCATTAGCGAGTTTGGTTTAATTAAGCAGAAAGTCGGCCACATGGTGGTGGAGTGCTACGCAACAGAAGCAGTGGTTGCCATGGTCGCTGGGCTATCGGATGCGGGATACAAGGACTACGCAGTGGAAGCAGCGATTAGCAAAGTCTTTGCGAGTGAGTGCGCCTGGCGCACGGTCGACGAAGCGCTACAAATCGCAGCCGGCAATGGTTTTATGCGCGAGTTCCCCTATGAACGCATGCTGCGCGATGCTCGCATCAACCGCATCTTTGAAGGCACCAACGATATTCTCCGGTTGTTTATTTCGCTCACCGCGATCAATGACGTCGGCACAGAGCTAAAGGAAGTCGCAGCCTCGCTACAAGATCCCATCAAAGGGTTCGGTATCTTGTCTGAGTACGCCCGCAAAAAAGTCACTCATGCCACGGGCTACGGCAAAGCTGAGTTTAAGAAAACGCACCCCGCAATCAAGGCGCAAACCGATGTTTTTGAGAATTGCGCCAAGGACCTTTCCGCTGCCGCCGATCGTCTGCTGCGCAAGCACGGCAAAAAAATCGTCGACATGCAATTTGCAACTCGCCGCCTGGGCGACATCATGATCGATCTCTTTGTCCTGGCCTGTGTCATTAGCCGCGTCAGCGCGGCGATCACGGAAAAAGGTGAGAAGGGCGCTGCCAAGGAGATGGAGATCCTCGAAATCTTCTGCGGCCAAGCGAGCCGTCGCATTAAGGGCAATTTCAATAAGATCGATAACAATGACGACGAGTTGATTAAGTCTCTCGCCGATCACGCCTTTGAGGCAGAAAAATTCAGCTGGGATAATTTGTAATTTCCAGCTCCAGCTGGTTTATCTTCCACTGTGCCCAAAATAGCCCTCCCTATCGATCCTCACTTGGACGCGATTGCGTCTCATTTGAAGACGCATAATCGCCTCATTCTCCAGGCCACTCCCGGCAGTGGGAAAACCACGCGAGTAGCACCGTACCTTCTCGACACCCTCTACAAGAACACTCCGTCTGAAATCTGGGTCCTAGAACCCCGACGATTGGCGGCGAGGCTTGCTGCCAACCGTGTCGCCTTTGAGCGCGGACAAAAAGCGGGTGAGGAAATTGGCTATCAGTTTCGTTGGGAGAAAGTGGTGGGGCCGCGTACGCGCGTGCGCTATCTCACCGAAGGGACCCTTGTCCGGCTTTTTCTCTCCGACCGAACACTCTCGAATGTTGCAGCAGTCATTCTCGACGAATTCCACGAGCGGCATCTGCAAGGAGACCAGGCATTTGCCCTGCTCCTGGAATTGCAGCGCACAGTTCGTCCAGACCTTCGTCTGCTCCTGATGTCGGCAACGCTGGAGGCCGAATCGCTCGCGCGCACCTTGGATTGCGCGGTACAGACAGTCGAAGGCCGCCTCTTTCCAGTCGATATTCACCACCAGCCGGTGCCCCAAGGAACTTACCTGGACCAAGCCGTCGCGCGTTGCATCCGCGAGGAGTGGAAACAATACGGCCCTAGTGCTGGCGACTTTCTGGTGTTTCTCCCTGGCATGGCAGAAATCAATCGAGTTCAGACTACGCTGGCACCGCTCGCCGCCTCCGTGGGTGCTTATGTCTGCGTTCTACACGGTGATTTAGACGGCGACGCGCAAAAGCGTGCCGTGGAACCCGGCGCCGGAAAAAAGATCATTCTCTCGACGAATATTGCAGAATCTTCCGTCACCATCGAGGGCATCAAAGTGGTGATCGATGCCGGCCTTCACCGTGTTTTTAGTGAAGATCCCTCGACGGGGATTCCGGTGTTGCGCACGCAAAAAACCAGCAAGGCCTCGTGCATACAGCGAGCAAACCGCGCGGGCCGCATTGCCGCGGGCCGGTGTATTCGCCTTTTTGGTGAAAGCGATTTTTATGGACGTCCCGACGCGGATGTTCCCGAGATTTTGCGTGCCGATTTATCCCACACCCTTTTAGAAATCCGCTCGCTTGGCTTTGACGAGACCAAACTCACTTGGCCTTCGGTCATTCCAGTGGATCGTTGGTCCAAGAGCCTGGCGTTGCTCGAGAAATTGGGCGCGGTGGAAAATGGCGCCATTACCGAAACCGGCAAGCGCATCTGCGAACTCCCTCTGCCTCCACGCATTGGGCGGTTTCTCGTCGAAGCAGAGAAATTGGGAGTTTTAGATTCTGGGATTTCTTTGGCAAGCCTGCTCTCCGAGGGAAAGCTCGCAAACGTCGACGTTCTGGAAGAGGCCATTCGCTCGCAGCCGCCGGCGCGGATTCGCGATCGCTTGCGTGGTTTTTTCCCCAGAGCAGCTACTGCCTCACCTACCCCCGACGGATTAGCCCGCAGCCTCGTCACTGCTTTTCCCGATCGGATCGCGCAGCGGAGAAAGCCGTTTGGCCAAGCGCAGGAGAGTTTTGTCTTGAGTGAGAGCGGCTCGGCAACTATGGGGCAGCACGCTGTCTTGGGAAACCACGCCTTCTTTGTCGTGCCATCGCTGCAAAAATCCGACGGCTCGAAGGCCTCGCAGCCCGCTGCGCGTATCCTTGGAATCTGTCCCATCGAAGAAGAATGGCTTCTGGATCTGCCTTCAAATCCAGTTTTATCGACAGAAAGTTTCTCCTGGGATGAGAATTCAAAACGCCTTACGCGAAAAAACGAATTAAAATTTGGCGCTCTTACTTTGGAGAGCCGCGAAGCCACACCCGAGGCCTCTATCTCCACCGCCATGCAATTTGCCCAGAAAGCATTGGGGATGACTCCCGACCAAATTGAATCCGCTCCACCTGCGGTGTGGTTAGAGAAGATTCGCGCTCGCGCCGATGTCGCTGCCGCGGAGAGTGCAGCTGCTCGCATCGCTTTTTGGGTGCGCCACCATCCGGACAAAGCAGGAGAAAATTTCTGGCGAGATCGGTTTTTAGAATCGCTGCTGGGGATTTTTTCCATCGGGCGTCTGCGCGAAGTCGAATGGGAAAACGCGTTGGTGCCGCCCGCATTTCACAGCGACATTCACCGCTTCGCCCCCGCGCAACTTTTGCTGCAATCCAAACGCCGCGCACCGATTCAGTACGCTTTCGACAAAGACCCCTGGGTAGAATCGCGTCTGCAGGATTTCTTTGGCATGACCACCACTCCCACCGTTGGCGGTGGCAAAGTGCCACTTACGGTGCACTTGCTCGCCCCGAACAAGCGCGCCGTTCAGGTCACGCGCGATCTCACGAGTTTTTGGAAAAATACTTATCCGGAGTTACGCGGCCAGCTTTCGCGCCGCTACCCGCGCCATGCCTGGCCGGAAGATCCCAGCAAAGTGCTCAAGGAATAGCCTACTGCTTTGGGCCAATCCGCCAGCGGGCTTCGGCGCGGCAGACTTCTTCGTTCTCGGAATTAAAAATAGTTACCGGCACCAGAAAATCCTGAGCCGGTCCCCACTTCGGCAGATCAAACTGGCTGCGCGCCTCCAGAGTGCCGCGCGCTTTTTTCAGATAAGTTATTTTAAACTCCACCAAAATACTTCTTTGCTCTTCTGGAAGCGCATAAACCAGCGCCATTCCGGAGGCCATCTCCGCCAAATTCGCCAACGCCATGGCATGGACAGAATGGAGGTGGTTGCGCACTCCGCGCCGATCCTTCAGACGGACGCGACAATTCCCTGGACCCACCTCTAAAACCACCGCTCCCAAGCGCCCGGTGTAAGGCACAAACCAGCGCAAAGCCTGCGAAAAAACCCGGTTTCCACCTGGCAAATTCTTTAAGAAATTCCATTCTTTATTCAACATGGGGGCATTATAGTCCGAATCCCAAAGGTTTGTTTGACGCAGTGACTTAGGGGAGTTAACTCATTGACTTGGGGAAATGGTGAAACAGAACGGCATATTGGGTTGGCCTGGGGCTTCGGCTCGGGACGGGTTCTATCGGGCGCTTTTAGCGCTGGCCGCACCGCTATTTTTTCTCTCCGCCGCAGTTTCTACTTCCGTTCACGCGGGAAATTTCGCTAACAGCAAAGTTTGGATCACTCCCATCAACGGGGAGGCATTTGCCGACAAAAAGCTGCCCAAGAGCAGTTTTGCTAAATGGATCCGCAGCCCGTCTGCTCTAATTACGCCCGAAGTGGCGCAGTTAGGGCTTCAGCTGGCGCTAGAGCGCGCACGTGAACACCTCGATCGCTTCGCTTACGAGCATGTCAAAACTCTCGTGAAAGCGCTTTCAGAAACCTTTCCAAAAGAGCGGCTAGCGGAAGCCGGCAATTCACGCGAAACCGTTTCGGTTACGCGCTATGCGGTTTTTCTATCTCGGCTTTTAGAAGAAAAATTCGGCACGATCACCGACCTCACCCAACACTGCGAAAAAGTTTTTTCAGACCTCACTCCGACGGACAAAGAGCAGCTCGCGTTTGTCTTTGGCGGCAATTTGAAACTCAGCACGGGGGCCACCGCGAAGGAAATTGCGGCAAGCCCATTTTGGGAACGCCTGAAGAATCAGACCTGCCGGTTTAGTGGGTATGTGGCGCAATCTTCGCGTCCAGAGGTTTGGAAATTCTGGCTCTCGCAAGCGGTGCTTTCGGCCGCTATCCCAACCGAATCCGAGAGCGCAACCTTCGTTGGTCGGTTTTCACGCGATTCCCGTGTCATCGATAACGCGGGCAAGATCGACACTTACTTGTCGTATCTCGGAAAGCGCCACGGGCTTTCTCTCAAAGCAGCTTCTGAACTGCGTCGCGATACCGGAGAAACTCGTACAGGCGGTCGCTACGCCGGACTCTCGGCCGTTTCGCTGCTCGCCGATTACGGCTCTTCTTGGCACGAAGCTGTGCTGCGCGATTTGCATCCAGAAGTACTTTGGAAGGATCTTAAGGTCGCCGATCCCCTGCCCGCCGATGCAGCGATGGCAGCACGCACTTTCCCTATTGAACCCATTTTTGATTCGTTACCCAGTAGTTACGTCACTCGGTCCAGCACTCCCTTTCCAAAAGCCGCGCAGGCCGATCCATCGGCATTCGAAATTGGTCTGGTGTTTTGGTGGAAGCGCGTGAAGGAACCGCTCAAAGCAACTCCCTACGGCGAAGCCAATGCGACGTACAGTCGCTCCACAGCTGTAAGCTGGCTAGCGGCTGCTCTGGATGGGTTTTCGAGTCACGCCAATTGGTCGGAGGCGCTGCGTACAGAGCCGGAAAATACGGTTGTTGGTGACTGCACGACAAAAGTGTTTGGCGCCACCGCAGTCTACGCTGACATTAATTATCAAGTGGAGACCGCGTTAAAATCGTTTGAGCCGGCGGTAGAAGCGATTCGATCCGCTACACTGGATGAGAAAAACTGGCAGCGTATTCGCGAAGGTTGGGTCGACGGATTTACTCGTTTTCGTAACGAGGCATTTCGCATTAGCACCGGTTATATCGACGAAATTCCCAAAGATACCGCGAATTGGTGGACTCGGATTCGGCTCGGTTCCGCCATTGCTACTGTTGGCACCTATAGCTCTAATTCGGCTATGTACCCGCGGGCACCTCAGAAAATTACAGTTCAATTAGCACGCGCCGAAGAAGGCTGGATTAGCCCAGCAACAGTCGACGGTAAAAAGGTCGACTTGTGGGTCCCAGCCTCCTACCTCATCGTAAATTTTTCGGATAAAGGGCTATCGCCGCAAGAATGGAAAGATCTTGTGCAGGAGCGAGGGCTTTAGTTTTTCCAGCATCTTGAGATAGGCGTCGGCCATATCCTCTGCGTCGCTCAAAGCCGTGTGCTTCGCATCATCGCGAATACCTAAATACCCTAGAAGCTTACTCGTTGACTCTGTGCCTTCGGGAAACATGCCAGCGTCTACCAAGGAGCGTGCAAAACAAGTCACATCTACAGTGTGGTGGTGAAAACACTCGCGCATAAATTCAGCGCCGAAGGTCCTAGTCATGAGAGGCAAGTCGAGAGCGCTCAAAGATTTACCAAGCAAAATAGGACGGTGGCGAGGAGCAAAGAGAGCGCGGATCGGTGCGCTCTGGAGATAGGCTTTTAATTCGCTTCGCACCTTGTCGGGCTGCAGACCTTCTTTATTGGCTTTGCGAATCAAGCCTTCGTTGTGCTCGATCACCCAATCATTTAAGGTCGGCTTTAACTTTTCGAAGGTTTCGCAATGAACGAGCCACTCTTTGCCCAGCTCGCGGTAAACGAGATTCTTTTTTGTATCAACCGGTACGACTGCGATCTGAATTAGAACGCATTCTTCGGTAAGGCCGGTCGCTTCGGTGTCTAAACTCAAGTAGATTGCCATGGCCGTACTCTAATGAGTTTTCGTCGACAAATCACTCTTTTTTGGCACGGAGGGCCGTGTCCAAATAAAAATCAGGACCAAAATACCGATTCCAATGAGAGTAAGTTTGAGTGCCGTAGCGACTTTTGCAAAGATCCACATCGACGTAAAACTAACGGCAATCAAAACGCTCGCGAGCAGCTTGGCTCGCAGTCGGATAACTCCGTAGCGTTCCCAATCGCTTAGGGCGGGGCCAAATTCTTGATTATTTAACAACCACTTATGCCACCGCTCCGAACTACGAGAGAAACAGAACGCAGCCAGAATGATAAAGGGTGTCGTCGGCAGAACGGGCAAGAACACCCCAACCACTCCCAGTCCCAAACTCACAAACCCAGTAATTAAATAGAACAGCCGCTTCGCTTGCATGGAGGGCACCCTCGTATAGTGGCGGCTACTCGCCCAGAGCCGACAGAACCGACTCAAAAGTCGTTTGTTTCTTAATCCTATCGAACCAATCATTCTTTCGCACGCGGTTCGCGAAATTGCCCCACTGCTTGCAACGACTGGCAAGCACCTCCGATTTGCGAGGGTGTTCGGCCGTGACTTGGTCCAGCCCCAGGAACCAAGTGCGCCATTGGGGTGGAGTGATGGGAACCGGGCCTTTGCCAGCGAGTAATGCCCGCGCTTTATCGACGAGAAATGGATCGGCGAGCGCTCCACGGCCAAACATAAAGGCCTGGCAACCTGTGACCTGCGCGCAGGTTTTAAAATCATCCAGGCTCCAGATGTCGCCATTAGCAACCACCGGAACTTTCACGGAAGCTGCCACTTTGCCAATCCAATCCCAAAACACAGGAGGCGAATAGCCGGCCATCCGCGTGCGGGCGTGCAGCGTGATCCAGCTAGCGCCTGCACTCCAGACCCGTTCGGCGTTCCGGATGCAGTCCGACGGATCTTCCCAGCCTAATCGCAACTTAGCGGAGACAGGAATGTGATCCGGCACGGCCCGGCGTACGGTGAGGACAATTTCAAACAAGCGGTCGGGATATTTAAGGAGAGTGGCGCCGCCGTCGTGGCGGTTCACCGTCGGCGCCGGGCAACCAAAATTTAAGTCGATTGCCAGAGCGCCCAAATCCACCGCGGCTTTTGCTGAGAGCGCGAGATTAGTGGCGTTGCCGCCCAGTAATTGCACACTCACTGGAGTGCCGGAGAGCGTTTTGCCGCCGGTTAGAAGCTCGGGGACTTTGCGCAAAAAAACTTTATCGGGAGGAACCAGATCATTGATGCGAATAAATTCGGTTACGCACCAATCCCAATGCGCAATCTGCGTGATGAGTTGGCGCATCGGAGCGTCGGTCACTCCCTCCATGGGAGCAAAGACGAAAACCGGAGCGTGGGTTTGCGTGGGGAACATACCGATTACGAACGGTCTTTTCCGCCGTCGCCGCCAGCACAGGCCGGGCTCGGCGTGGTTTTTTGATTTTTATTGGACCATTCCGGCGCGGAGACAGATGCAAGGAAAGT
>JALHPX010000022.1 GCA_022842225.1 bacterium | reverse complement strand
GAGAAACTTTCTAGCCGCTCGGCGACGATCATTTTTACGTCGACAGATTTACCCGCCATGATTTCGTCCCAGTGCGCTCGAACATACTCGGGAATGGTTGGACCAATCACATAATGGGGCTTCCAATTCAGCCGAGCTGTTTTCTCGCCCTTTGGAGTGCGATAGGACATGAGAATTTTTCCATCTTTACGTTCGATCTTGCCGGTTTCGCCAAAGAGCGGAAAAGCAAGTTCGTAAGCAATGAACTGGGCCCCCTCTAAGATCCCCTTCTCAGTTGCAAAAAGCTCTCCTTCGGGGGTCTTGTAAGTGGTTTGAAAATTCTGCTTCTTCGATGAATCCCCTTCGGAGGATTGAGAAGCCTCATAGGAGAACAAAACCGGCCCACCAGGGATCTCCAAGTCTGAGATTTTGGCGCGAAGGGTAGAGCCCAACGCCCAAGAAGAAAGAAAGACCAGACTGAGGATCACAGGACGCATGGCAACTCCGAATGAGAAAACAATTCTGAATCGAACTTAGAGTTTAGGCAAACTTACATGCGGACTGGCGACTATTGCCGCCAAATGGAAGCGTTTCACAATACGAGCTCAGAAACTAACTCAGTATTAAGGATTCGCCACAAAAAGTTTACTCCCTCCCAATAAATGGTCCTGAGACTTGGAGAGCAGACTCGAGAAAAGTTTAAGCAGGAATGTTTGGAGAACAGGTGTTAAGCTCTCACATCTGAGATTCTCGCCATCGTTCGTCTCCGCTTTGAAACAATATCTGCATATCCAATTCGTAATCCTTGCTTATAAACGCTGATTTCCTGCGGCACCCTATTTGCAATCTGCGAAAAGAGCACCTGGCACCGGAGACAGGAACAATGAAGCAAATCGGAATAATCATACGAGGAAAGCAGTCAGAAGCCCACGAACCTGACTACATGGAAATGCACGCCGACGTCGTGTTGAGCGATGGAAGCCCCATTGGGTACTTTGGCGAAAATGGGGGCTTTTCCGCAAGCGCGGGAATGTTTATGGATGGAGTCGTTTACGATTACACCAGGATGGCCGCCGAGCGGCCGTATTACACGAACGCGGAAACCGCTCGCAGCTATGGCGTCGTTTCTACCATTTGTTTGATCAATGTGGAGGATGCAGCTGCTCAGAAGTTCGATCAGTTCTGGAAAGATATGAGCGCACCCGGACGTGCTAGAGAAAACGGATTTTCGTTACTGGGAAACAACTGCTCGACGAATGCGGCTAAAGCATTCCGTTATGCCGGAATAATTGACGACGGAATTCCGGGTTTGGACACGCCGCAGACTCTTTTCACCCAGTTGCGATCTAAGCTGGGAGGTAACTTTCGCTGTGCGAGTGGCTACGTCGGTTTTTTAAAAAATGGAATGCAGATGAAAATTCAAATAGAGAGGAGCAAATGAGAGCACGTTCAGCACGTATCGCAATAATCTTAGCAACCACTGCGATGTTGATAGCAGTTATTTATGCTCGGAGCACTATGAGCGCCATCACTTACACCTACAATCCTAATCAAACAGTAGCGGGAAGGCCCTACCCAGTGGAAATGCTCTTGGAAGTCCAAGGCATAGCCGATATCGACGAGAGAAGCGCAGGACCCAAATCAGCCTCCGTGATCGTACACGAGTACAAAAAGCGAATCGACGCTTTCGATGTTCGGGAGAAGCATCAGGTACAAATTCGGC
Source organism: bacterium (assembly GCA_022842225.1). GTDB lineage: Bacteria > Bdellovibrionota > FAC87 > UBA2466 > UBA2466 > JALHPX01. The sequence goes on along the minus strand of JALHPX010000022.1, from coordinate 12,954 downwards.
TTACTGAGCGAGACTTCAACACGATCGAGCCATTGCAAAAGGGGAACATGGTTGCAGTTTTCGGCATTGAGCCTTCGCGCAAAATGGTGTTTAGGATCGTGAAATCGCAGGTTTCGGAAGCGAGTGCAACCAGTGCATGGTTTGAAGGTTTGAAGTGAGGCGCGGCCTTATCGACGCTAGTTTTCAACTTGGATAAACGCTAGGTACCTTTCGCTGACGGGTAAACTTATTTACCGCTAGCGTTTGCCTTGTTCTTCTCCGACAGCTCCAACAGCATTCGAACTTCTTCTTGAGCGGCTTTCAACTCTTCCGATTTGGAGGGCTTGCCCCGCTTGTAACCATTCTTCTTAAAATGAGCCTCTAAGGCCTCAACCCGTTTTTCGATAAGTGATTTAATCTCGGGGCTGTAGCTGTTTACCCGGAGGCTCTTTCTAAAGTAGTCCACCGCCGCGAAAGGATCAGCGCCTTGCGCCTGGAGCACTACAACCCCGGCCAAGTCGGCCTCTTTTTCAATTTGCAGAATAAAGGCCTGCTTATGAGCGTCGCTCTTCTCTCCAATTTTCAATGCGTGGTAGAGAGGGATGTGCGAAAGCGTGTGGTGGGCTGTTTCGTGGGCCATCGTGAATTTAAACTGATCGTCATTATCAAAATTCATAAATTCTAGCGGCAGTATGAAAATAAAATCTCCAGTGTACCCAGTCGCGCTCACTCCTTCCGGAGCCTTTAGGCAAAACATCGCGTCTAGTTTTGGCAACTCCTTGAGAACTTCCTTAAAGGGCGCTCTTCCCCACAGTTCGTCGGAAACGTGGCGCACATACGAATGAGTCTTAGTAAGATATTTCGAAGAAGGCTGCAGGCGAACGGCATTCTGCCGGTTAGTTGCAACGGAGCGAACTTCCTCTGCAAAGATCTCGAGAACTTCTTTGCTAAACATGTCCCGCCGGCGTAGCAGGCTAACGGCCTCTTGGCCCAAAACAAGACCTGAGAGAATGAAAACCCCAACCAACAAGTAGCGCACCGACATCTTGGACCTCTTAAAATTTGAGGCTCGCATTATAAGGAGTTGCCTCCGCCTGAACAAGGTGCCCATTTTCGTCTCTTAAAAAGCGGCTTTCTTGACCTCCCCAACTCCCCCCGAATAACCTCCGCTCCAAACAATCGGCCATAAAGGCTGTTGGGAGGACCGCTCATGTTTCGTTTGCTTGCCGCGAGTTTCTTTTTAGTCAGTTCTATCCACGCAGAATCACCGGATTTCGAGGGAGGGGCGCGGGGGAGCTTGTTTGGAGATCGCGTGCGCGAGGCAATGGGCACAGAGAAAGCAGCCAAGCCTTGGCGGCCATCGCGGCCAGTAGAGGAAGAGCCTAAGTCGAAGGAGCCGGAGTTAACCGCCGACCAACGAAAGCGTTATCAGGATCTCGATTGGCGATCGGGGAATACCCCGGGCGATCACGAAGTTCTCATGAAAGATTCCAAAGGCGAAACGCTTCTCACCGTCTCCTATTCCCCATGGAATGGACGCGACATTATTTTCGTCTACGGCAAAGATGATTACCGTTGGATCACCGACGTGGAGCTTGGATACTTTGCCAATGGCGGCAGCGAAGCTTTGCGACGAGAGCTGGAGTTGTGGAAGAAAAACGGCAGCGATCCTCTGGCCAAGATCTACAAGACTACGAGAGATTTCCTGAGCTGGTTTAAGGCCTATGAGAAGCGTTCCAACGGGTTCGACTTCCAAGGCCGCCCCGCTTATGTCTTCACGGCCGAGAGCAACCCCGCACTCGCTAAATACATGATGTACCTAAAGACAGTTCTGCCCAAGTATGAAGCTTGGCGACAGGCGGAATGGCATCATCCCCCCACAGAAATCTACAAGGTCACTATGAAACACGTCATCGTGACCTATGTGCAGAACGAACATTACCGGAATCAGCCGGGATTGCCGATTTACACGGCGGAAAAGAAGCTGGGCGAAGGGGTGCTTTACGTTTTGGGGCGTGAGCAACTGAAAAACTACGGCGTGGATAGCAAAAAAATCCTCGATAATAGTTACTACCGAAGAGATTATCTTAGTCGCGCCGATGGCTCGCGCTACATAACGGACAAAGTGGATGTTTGGGAGCCCATCAAGGTGGAGCAAGTTTATCCACCAGAAGAGAAGGACTCAGAGGAGTAGTTTTGTGGGAGCTACCTGTCCCGGACAGGTAGCTTTCAATATTTCTAGCGCGAGTATGCTATACCCCCGCTATGCCTCATTCCCCTGCCCCAGACCATTCCGACCGCCCCATTGAAGTGGGAGACGTGGTGCAGCTCACCGTCTCGTCGCTTCAGCCGATTGGTGCCTTTCTAGATTGGGGTAAGGAGAAGGAACTCTTTCTGCCCTTTTCTGAACAAACTCGAGAACTTCAAGAGGGCGATCAGGTAATTGTCCGCGTTTACGTCGACAACAACCAACGCAGCTGCGCCTCCATGAAAGTGGAAAAGTTTTTGGAGAAGCACCCGGGCGAGCTACGGGAAGGCGATCGGGTCAAGCTACTCATCCTCTCGCGCACCGACCTGGGATTCAAAGCGGCTATCAACAGCAGTCATTTGGGAATGCTCTATCATAACGAGATTTTCGAACCCGTCCGCGTGGGACTAGCCCTCGATGGCTTCATTCAGAAAATTCGTGAGGATGGGAAAATCGACCTTTGTCTGCAGCAACCCGGCCGTCGCGGAGCGGAGGAAATCGGACAAAAGATTCTGGATCTCCTCGAAACGCGCGGGGGTTTTTTAGCAGTAAGTGACAGCTCCCCACCGGAAGTGATTTCCGATCTATTCGGCGTGAGTAAGAAGAAATTCAAGATGGCTATCGGCGGATTGTACAAGAAGAAACTCATCACCCTCGACGACAAGGGCATCGGGCTGAGCCGGAACGAAATAGAACGTTAATTTAACGTGACGTTAGTCGTGCAAACGGCGCGGGTGCTGCCGAAGCCCGTGACCGTGAGTGTAGCCGTCTGACTGCCTCGAGCTGCCGTCACCAAAGGCGAAACGGTTACGATAGTGCCCGCGGCATTGAAATCGATCATTTTGGTTTCCAAGCCATCCGCCACTAACGAAGCAGTAGTGAAACTGCCGTTGATTTGCACTCGGATTGGGTACGGAGAGCCTACGGCTGCAGAGGAAACCTGAGGGGTTAAAGTACAAGTCGGTGCAACTCGAATCAACAGTTGCGCTCTTGCAATCCCACCTTGTGCGCTCACAACTGCTTCATAGTACTTCGCGCCCACCTGGGTCGGTGTAACGACCAACTCCGATTTGCCGCCGGTAAATCCTACGAACACTCCGTCAAAGGAAACGGAAGGCGGTTGCCCATCTACTGTAGCATTCAAAGTTAATTTAAAGCTCTGGCCCAACGAAAGCTGGCTCGGCTCGGCGATGTAAGAAGTGATTACCGGGGCGGCAATATTTTGTATCGTGGTGGTCACGGAAACGCGGCAGCTTGCCGTCTGGTTGCCTAGACTTTTTTGCCGGACGTTAAAAACAAACTCTCTCGTGCCTATGGTGCGAAACGCGATGGCTACGGAGTGACTGAGCGATTCCGGCGTAGGGAGACTTGGCAAAACGACTTCTGCGCCCGCACTCTCCACTCTGAATACTTCCGCCAGTTGCGTAGTGGTTACTTGGAAACCAAAATTAGCGTCGGCCACCTGCGAGCCTCGGTAGTCCGTTGGAACACCCATCGTATTTGGGTTTGCTGTTACGGAGCAGCCAAAAATCGGTTGGACGCTGAAGAGAGTGCTCGTGGCAAAAACAAGCCGCAAGACGTTTCCCTTTGTGTCCACGCTTCTTACCTGCACGCGTTCAAAGACGTTACTGGCTACAGCATTATAAGTGACCGGAAAAAAGGCTTTGTCGTTAACAAGAGGAATGACGGTGCCATTGCTCGTCTCGGCGACATAGGAACCGGTGCAACCGCTAGCCGAAATCTCAAAATTGATCGTGTCGCCAATGCGCACTCCGATCGCTGGAATATTCGGCGTTAATGTGACCGCCAAGTCCGCCTCACATTTATCTCCGGCTACAACTGCCCCCTGGGTTGAGTTGCCGCCTTTGGAAAGAGTGGTAGAGCGCTCAGCACAACCCAAACTAAGCGCCAACGCCATCTCAGACAGCAGAATAACCATCAATTTGGGCGATAAAATCTTCATGTGCATCCTTATTTAGCAAGAAGGATGCCTGCTCTATCTACGCCCGACCAGATGGCTGACAGCTGTCGATGCCTTCGATACTTGACCTGACCAGAAAGGCTCTTTTGAACAAAATCAGTAGTTTAGCAAGCCAATCCTTCGACAGTCGGTGTATTCAGGTCTCACCTCGAAATCGGCTACTTTTTGACCACCACTATTCACCTATCCGATCTGCGGCGCGTCTAGAGAAACCATTCGCAAGCGTAGAGTTTTCTCTAAAACTGAGTCAAAATTTATGCTCCTTTAAAATCCTCTGGGAGAAATAAAAATGAAAAGAGCGTTGTCTACTACGGCAGTTGCTTGCGCACTGTTGCTCGGCGTTACGCGTTGCGGATCCGACGACAACATGGGCATGGTTAGCGCAGTTAAAGAACTAAAAACGGCAGTTTCCGGATCTATTCCAGCCAGCTCTGCTCGTTCTGCTAGAGAAACTCGGGCGTCCCTATCGACCCCATGGACTAACAGCGCGAATGGGTTGGGTGGCGACTTTGGCACCACTCTGAAGAGCACAGTGCAGAACTATTTTGTTAACGACGCTAATAGCGAAGGCATTTATTTCGGTGTTAAGCGCCGCGTGCTCAATGCATTGGATGTTGTTTGCGTGTTGGCAACTGTTGTACCGAGCGACTCCTCGGGAGTCCCGACGGTGGGAACTGGTTCGACGACGTTCGATAGCACAAACAAAGCTACGATCATCAGCACCTGCGGAGTGACAGAAGCATTCTTCAGCAATATTAACGGTACTGAGATGACCTTTACGGTTACGGATGTATCGGGAGAGACGAACTCCATCTACGATCGCAAAGTCGTGATCGATTCGGATAACGTGAAGAACGACATCTATTTCCGAGCCTCGTCGTCAGGCATCAACTTTATGATGTACGAACCGGAATCCTCGGGCGCCTCTACGCCTGCGTTATACAAAAGCTCGACCATCATTAGCTATGTACCTTCGAGTAAATCGCTCCGACTCGATTACATTTCTTCATATAACAACACGACCTATCCGAATGAAGTGCCTGCAAAAGAAATCATGCGCTTCTTCTCAGACGGTACTGAGGTACACATGTTCGGGAGCGTGGCGAGCGCCTTCGATGGTACTTCGAACACCAACCGCAATTACTTCACCATGCTAGCCAGCTACAAGGCCACCTCGCCCACTAACATGGCAATCAGCATCACAACGGACGCCACTGCCGGTGGATTCACCGCCGTAACGGACGCCAATGCGTGCGTTGCGACTGCTGACTACTCCATCGCAACGGATAACTCGTTGGCATGTGAGGTAACGGGAACCGCGGTTTCTAGCGCGTTGTCGTTTATCAAGAGCACGTACCACAAATTGCCGTTCTCGTTTCATGCGGCCATTAGCTCAAGCCGTGGTGTAGCGTTCACGGACAAGACCGATATGTATACGGCGGTGCCTGAGTAAACGAGAGTCGCTACTCTTTCATCAAGGCCCCCTGGATCTACTGATTCAGGGGGCTTTCCAGAACAAGGCTACGCGCTTTCTTCGCTCGCTTAGGAACAAGCTCCACCCCAATCGCCTTCATCCCTAGTGAATTCGCCACCGCGAGCACAGTGCCGTGACCGCAGAAGGGATCCACCACGGTGCGAGTGGTGGTGTGGGAGAGAATAAATCTGCAAGCAGTGAGACAGGCTTGCACTCCCATGCCGCGAGTCCAGGTGACCTCGCCCGCATGCGGAAGTACGTTTTCCGTCGATAGCGCAATTTGAGATTTTACCGATCGCGAAAAACACAGCAGGTGAGAGTAACCAGAGCGGCCAAAAGCAGTGACGCCGGCCGGAACCCGGCAGACAACCTTGTGCCAAACCAGTGCGTGTCCCGTTTCTTCCGCGGCCTTCTGACAAAGATATGATTTATCCACCCAACCCTCCACACGGAGAATGTCGGTTTGATAGAAAATAACTACGCCGTCATTGGGACACCGAGAGAGAACCAATCTCGCAGCGCCGACGAACCAATGCTTCCACTCTTGCAAGTTGAGTGCAGGAAACTCAGAGATATCAGGGAGCGAGGTAACAAAAGAGCAGCCGGTAAGTTCGGGCGAATGAGAAAGCCAACTCAGTGCGTCTTCGTTGAAAATTTCTCTGTTCACTCTGCTCTAGCTTACAGGAATGCTGAGATAACTTCGACCATTCGCCCGCGGGGATGGGAGTCGGCCGGCGTTGATGTTGACCTGAACGCTTGGCAAAAGAAGTTTGGGGGCGCTCAGTGTTTTATCCCGTTCGGTGCGAAAGCGAATGAACATCTCTTTGGGGGTATCTGCCGAGAGCTGAGCGTTCGAACGTTTTTGCTCCGCTATCGTCGATTCAAACTTCATTTCACGTCCCGCGGGGGGATAGTCATGACCGACAAAAACACGAGTTTCATCAGCAAGGGTGTAGAGCCTTTTGGTCACAGATTCAAAAATGCTTTCAGCGCTACCTCCGGGGAAGTCGCATCGCCCTACTCCCAGATCCGGCATAAATAACGTATCACCGGTAAAAACCGCGTCCTCAAAGACGTAGCATGCGCACGCGGGGGTGTGGCCGGGAGTGTAGAGAACTTTGAAGTTGAGACTTCCAGCAGCATAAACTTCCCCATCAGAGAGCAGGCGATCGAACTGACTTCCATCCGTCTTAAAAGAGTCGCCGAGATCGAAGTAATCTTTGAATATGCGCTGAACCTCGTTGATGCGAGCCCCAATCGCGACGGGAGTGTTGGGGAACCGCTGCTTCAGGGCTTGTGACCCACTTAAATGGTCAGCGTGGGCATGGGTTTCCAGAATTAGGCGCAACTTCAAATTTGATTTTCCCAAGAACGAAGTCAGCACAGCGACGGAGTTCTCTGAAACTTTAGACGCCGCCGGGTCGTAGTCCAGCACTGGATCCAAAATCACAGCATCCATTGTAGACGGGTCCCAAACTACGTAAGTAAGGGTCGAAGTCGCTTTATCGAAAAAGTGCTGAATGCGAATCATGTGTTCCTCTCCACTGGTAGGCCGCATTCAATCCAGTCAGCCATGCCAGAGCCAGTGATACAAACTATGTTATTGAATCCGGCGTTAGTCAGGGTTTGCGCTGCCGCCGTGGCTCTCGCTCCGGAGCGACAGTGAATATAAATTAGTTTGTAGCTCTTTAGCTGATCCAAACGGCCCCCGATCTGGTCATGGGGCAGATTGAGACTTCCTTTGATATGGCCCTCAGCATACTCTTGAGGCGTTCTCACATCCAACACGACCTCTGTAGGGGATATCTTGTCGATCATCTCGTACAAGTCCGACATCGGGATTGTTTTGAAAGTCATTCTTTCACCACCTTGAAGCTACGAATCCCACTACGCTTCCGTAGAGGATGCTGATGTAGGGATTAGAGGTAATGGGACACGTCCCTGTCTTACACCCAACAAGTTTGTACCAAAGAAAACCAGTTACCCCTCCGCCAATGACAAACAAAATGGGGAGGATCGTAGTACGCGTCATAGTTTTTCTCCAATCTTAAAGAGATCACGAATTGCAGTTTCCAGCGCTGCTTTGTCCATAAAACCGGACGTAAGAAAGGGCTTGCCCTCTAACGGGACAAACAGAAGCGATGGGATTCCGCGGATGCGAAACATCGCGGCTAGCTCTGGAGTTTTTTCGGTGTTGACCTTGTAGACGTTTACCCGCCCCGCGTATGAGTTCATGATTTCTTCCAGCACCGGCGTTTGCATACGGCAAGGGCCGCACCAGTCAGCGTAGAAGTCCACAATCGCGGGAATAGAGCCGGCAAATTTCCACTCCTTATCTCGATCGAAATCAAAGATTTTACTTTTAAATGAACTGGCCGACAGAATTTCCATGGCTTCACCTCATATATTATTATATTATAATGTTGTAATATGTCAAATAGGCCGGAGTAAGTGACTGGAATGAGTAATAAATTATCTACACGCAAACTGGAGAAGAAGTGTGTTGCCGTGGCAGCACTGCTCAAGGCCTTGGCCCATCCCGGCAGATTGCTCATCATGGGACATCTCGTTGGCGGGGAGAAGACAGTGAGCGAGCTTCAAGAATTGTGCAATCTATCGCAGTCGCAGCTCTCTCAATTTCTAGGCCGCATGCGTCTAGAGGGACTCATCCAGTGTGAAAAAAGAGGCCGGTTTCAGTACTACTCCACAGCCGACGAACGCGTGAGCGAACTTATTCGAGCTATTCACTCACTATACTGTTAAAGCGGGTCTTAACGCACCTGACGCCTCCAGCATGGCCGTTACATTCCAGATAGGTCTCTAAAATCGCAGTCGCCATCTTCCTTCTTTTTGGGCTTGGGCGTTTTGCGATTCAAATCTTGAACTATAGCTTCAGCGACCTTTGTCCATTCGTCCGATCGATCTATTTGCCGAAACCCATATTGAAGCGCAGTTTCGAGAATTCCCCTCGGCAACGACGGTCCGAATTCTTGGGGAACGCTCGGGTACTCGTTTCTCACTGTGGTAAAAATACGGCGAGTCATATCTTCCATCGGGATTTCTTTTTCCACCAACGCGATTTGCAGAACTTTGCCGACCAGCTTTTGGTACCAATCAAAAGAATCCGCACTGGAGAAATCATTAAATCTCCCGCCGTGTGCATTGGTGGGTAGATCGAAAGGGCTTCGTGTGAGCCAGCTGGCCACGGCTCGAGGAAAATCACGTCTATAAAACTTTGCAGCGAACTCATCCAAGTCGGCCTTCAAACTGCCTCTGGGAATTTGCAATGCACCAAAATCGAGCCCGTGTGGACAGGCACGTTTAAACCAATGCCAATTTAAATAGTCAGCTTCGGAGGCAGAACCCGATCGAATGCGCGCATACATCTCTTGAGCCAAGCGATTTCGATAAGGCATGTAAAACGAATCGGAGTCGGGAAGATGCAGAAAGAGATTGATCATGTCACTCATACCCGGAGACATTTTAAGAAAGCGATCAAACTCTGTAGTCATAAACAACCGTGATGCTCTTTTCACGTTGGCGTGAGCTTCCGACAACACGTGGTGCTGTCCCCACGACGCCCACGTGTAGGTAAATTGGTAAGGCGTACCGTGCGACTCTTCGACCATCTTCGCGTAGTGCTTTTTGAAAATCTGAAACGGTTCACTGCCATAGCGTTTGCGAAAGAAGCTTCCCATCAAATCGGTCGCATCAATCGTTGCGGCGCCGTACTCGTCATAGCCCACGACTTTGCCCGGAAGTACGCTATCTATCTCATCCAATTGATGGGACGTAACACCTTGATTGTTCTTTAAACTTTGGAGAACTTTTTGCGTTAATTGATTGCGGCGGAGCGGATCAGGCGTCGTTTTGGTGGGAGGCAAATCGGCGGCTTCAACTGCATCCGGAAAAAGCTCAAGCACCATCTCGTAATTATTATCGATAAGGTTTTCAATGAACTTGCGCAACTCGGCATCATTGGCAGAAGCTGTGGCGGAAAAAAGCAGCAGCGCCGCAATCGGCACAAAAATGCGTGAGACAAAACCCATTATCCATTTTAACTGACGGCGTATTTTTTCTCGCTACCACTCAGGCAGTATGCAGGTTAATCCACCAGAATACGCCGCTCCCTTAAACCGAGCTGCTCAATCAGTAGACAGCGCAATTACTCGTAATCCGTGAAGTAGTTTCGCCTTCCTCGGTAGTGCCCATTTTTGTCCAAAACTTCTACAACTGTCGACGTATCTGCCGACCGTAAAACTCTGGCACCCGGGTTGCACTTTAGAGGAGCACACAGGACACTCGCTTGAAATACCTTTGGTCTCAAATACTGATTCTGATTGTGATTTTCGCTACGGGCTGCGTGCAGCAGGACAAGTTTGCGTCGATGAACTTGGTCGATGTGAATGCACAGAAACAGCAGGGCGATCCTCCGGTTACACCGCCGACGACGCCGCCCACCGAACCACCGACGACACCACCGACGCCCCCCCCCACCACGCCCCCGCCCAACCCACCGCCCGCCCCTCTGCTTGCGCCGGGCGCTTTTACTCTGACTTCCGTAGTTGCTGGTAACAATCGGGCGACTGTATCCTGGATGGCATCTGAACGAGCAGCTTCCTACAGCGTGCTGCGCGGCAATACTTCTACTGCGGTTACCGAAATTGTACCGGGATGCACAGTCCTGACTCAGCTTACTTGCATCGACACCACGGCTCTCAATGGCGGAAACTATTTTTACCGAGTGCAGGCTTCTAATTCTACGGGCGCCACTTTTTCGAATGTTGTTTCAGTATCGCTGCCGAATTCGCCCGCCGCTTTTGCGCTAGTCAGCGCCGTGGCTCAAAGCAATCAAGTGGCGGTTACGTGGGGTGCTTCGCAGTATGCGACTAGCTACTCACTTTTCCGAGGAACGGATGCCGCGAGCATCACCACTGCCGTAGCCGGATGCGCCAACTTAGTGCCGCCGACGCTTAGTTGCGTCGACAGAAACCTAGCTAACGGCGCTACGTACCACTACCGAGTACGCGCTACCAATGCAGTAGCGTCGTTAGATTCCAACAACTACTTAAGCGCGATGCCGATGGGAGTGAAGGTCAAAGACGTGCAAGTGGGCCTTGATTACTCATGCGCGCTGTATGTCGACGGCGTAGTGAAATGCTGGGGCCGCGCAATCAATCCGCTCTCTACACAAGCAGTGGGAGACCAGCCGGGAGAAATGGGCGCAAACTTGGTGCCCATCAATTTTGGCGGACTTAAGGCCACGCAAATTTCTATCAGCATCAGCCCGCACGCCTGCGCGCTGTTGGAAAACAATTCCGTCGCGTGCTGGGGCGGCAACACGGTCGGGCAATTGGGCACTGGCACTACGTTTGAACAATCGTCGAATGGACCTCTTCAGACCGTGGACTTGGGCACGACGTCCAAGGTGACTTCTGTGGCCGTCGGACCCGCAAAGGCCTGCGCTACTTTTGAGAATGGTTTTATCAAATGCTGGGGAGATCTGGATCTGCGCGGATACGTTGCCAATAATCCCGCAAACCGAGGCGACGGACCCGGAGAAATGGGAACTGCGCTTCCATACCTAAAGCCTGCACAGGGACTTAAGGCCGTGAAAGTGGCTATTGGCTATGATTTTATCTGCGCTCTGCACGATGACGGCTCGGTGAGATGTTGGAATCGATCTCGCACCGTATATATGAATCCCCTCACGGAGAGTCCGGCATTGCTGGATTTTGGTGCGGGCAAAATGATGAAAGATCTCGACGCTGGGTGGAGTAATGTGTGCAGCATCGGTACGGACAATGTGGGTTACTGCTGGAACATGGGGGACTCAGAACTTCCGCTGGGTGCAATACCAGGTCTCGGGATGAACCTTTCAGTGCAAAAAATAAGCGCTGCAGCTCGAAGCGCCTGCGCCGTTCTATCAACGGGTGCCACGCGTTGCTGGGGCAGCAATATTTTTTCAGCGGGCCACCTCTTGGGAGATCAAGCTGGACTTCTGGGCCTTGCTGACAACCAGTGCGACGTCAGAGCCCCAAACAGTGCGGGTGAGGTGGTGCTAGGTAATTTCCCCGCCGCAGATGTATCGGCGGGAGTCAGTCACTCTTGTGTTCTCTCTCCGCAGGGGACTGTGAAGTGCTGGGGATCCAATTACAGCGGGGCATTGGGCCTTGGAGACACGGTTCCACGCGGTTGCCGTCCAGCGGCAATGGGCGCAGCGCTTCCAATACTAGACCTGTAAATATTCTCCCCTTCCCCGTACTCCCAAGCCTCCTGATCGGGGTCAATAAACTAACTAGATGACGATACCCTTTCCCCGGATTACCAGTAGGTAACAAACCTCATCTGGAGACGGGCGATGATTCGTAAACACTTTCCGACAATTTTGGCGTCCCTATTTTTTCTACTCTTTGGCGGACTTTCTTCGGAAGCGAGCGACGCCGAGCAGTTGAACGAAATCGCCGTCGAGGCCTACCAGTTTCTTTATCCTCTAATTACGATGGATATCACTCGACGGGTGACCACACATTACGAGGCAGGGAAAAAGCCAGGCATGGGGCCTATGAATCAGTTTCATCACATGCGTGCTTTCCCCACCGCAGATTTTAGAGAGGTAGTGCGTCCCAATTTCGATACGCTTTACTCTTCCTGCTGGCTCGATCTGACGAAAGAGCCGATGATTATTTCCGCACCGGATACGAACGGCCGCTACTACCTGCTCCCCATGCTCGACATGTGGTCGGATGTTTTTGCCTCTCCGGGAAAAAGGACGAGTGGAACGGCTGCACGGCATTTTGCCGTGGTGCCTGCCGGCTGGCGCGGCAAATTGCCTCGGGGCGTGGAACGCATCGAAGCTCCCACTCCTCATGTTTGGATTATTGGTCGAACACAAACCAACGGTCCTGCGGATTATCCTGCCGTAAATAAAATTCAAGATGGCTATAAGGTCACTCCATTGTCGCAGTGGGGAAAAAAGCCGCGGCCCCTGAAAGCTGTCGTCGATGCTGATATCGACGTCAAAACTCCACCGCTCGACCAGGTGAACGAAATGTCGGGACAAAAGTATTTTGAATACGCAAGTGAACTTCTGAAGATCCACCCACCTCATGTAACAGATTGGTCGCAAGTGGCGCGCCTTGCCCGATTGGGAATCGTTCCGGGAAAATCGTTTAACTACAAGAACGCCTCTCCCACCGTAAAAGCGGCTCTCGATCGCGCCCCCGCGACAGCGCTTACTCATTTAAAAGAGAAACTTCCCACCCTCGCGCG
>JALHPX010000021.1 GCA_022842225.1 bacterium | reverse complement strand
TTAGAAGTAGCGATAAGAAAAGCGGCGGCCATATTAACTCAATGCTGCGTTTTGGATTTGAAAGAGCTGGTCTAGGCCTTTGTCGGCGAGGTCTAGCAAATCGTTGAGGCCTTTGCGACCAAACGGCAGCCCCTCGGCCGTGCCTTGCACTTCGACGTATTCGCCGGCAGAAGTCTTGACGATGTTCATATCGACTTGCGCGCGCTTATCGTCGTCATAATGCAGATCTAAGCTAGGGTAGCCTTCGACCAGACCTACCGATACGGCGGCGACGCCGCATTTAACGATGCTCTTTAAAGCAGGATTCTTAGTGGAAAGCTTTTTCACCGCCAGCATGACCGCAACATATGCGCCGGTGATAGCGGCAGTACGCGTGCCACCATCGGCATCCAGCACATCGCAATCGACGAGCAACGAGCGCTCGCCCAGCGCCTTTAGGTCGATGGCTGCGCGCAACGATCGTCCAATGAGGCGTTGGATCTCTTGTGTCCTGCCGCCCAACTTGGAGCGCTCGCGCGAAATGCGTTGAGAGCTCGACCCGGGCAGCATGGAATATTCGGCGGTCAGCCAGCCATTGCCGGAACCTTTGAGCCAATGAGGAACCGTTTCTTCGAGGATGGCACTGCAGATAACGCGCGTTTTGCCGACTTCAATCAGGCAGGAGCCAGAGGGGTTTTCCATGTAGTTGGGAGTGATTTTTACTTCTCGCAACTGATCCAGCTGACGACCGTCCGAACGCGTAACTGCCATTTCCTAAACTCCCAATTGAGCGATAAATTCGAAAACTCCCGAACTTATAGCACCGGCAATTCTCTTTAGGTAGGGAAGCTTCACTAAGTTTTCGGCATCGCCTTTGTGCGTGACGTATCCGACTTCAATCAGAAGTGCTGGCATTTCAGCACCGCTAAGTACCGTGAACGGAGCTTGGCGAACGCCTCGGACGTTGGGCTTTAAGTACTTCGACATCGTGCTGTAAACGCGTTCTGCCAGATCGCTGCTCTGCTCGATTTGAATCGATGCCTGAGCGTCCTTTAAAATATTGAGCACATCGGATTCGACTTTCTTACCGGAGCTTTGGTTCTCAACATAAGCAACGCGGCTGGAGTGATCGTCGGTAGCTTCCGGGCTTTGGAAATACACTTCAAAACCCGAGAGCTTTTTGCTCGCTGCGGAATTCGCATGGACGCTGATGAAGATATCGGCGCGCCAATTATTTGCCTGCTCAACGCGGTCCTTTAGCGAAACAAACTTATCGTCGGAACGAGTCATGCGGACTTCGATAGGAATGTCGCGCAGTTTTCCCAATCGCTCCAACTGGCGCTGAACCAAGAAACTCGTCTTTAGGCTGACTTCTTTTTCCAAAAGCCCGAAGTGCCCACCCGCACCCCAATCATGCCCACCATGGCCTGCATCGACGACAATGCGCACGGGCCGTGCCTTGGGGCGAATCGTGGCCTTGGCATAAGGCCGAGGCGGAAGAACAGGTGGGCTAGCGAGTTTCCCAGGCGAGAGAGAAGCCACCTTGGTACCGTCCACCGACGTAACGCCCGATGGTAAATCCAACCAATTCAACGAAGTAGTGCGCTTTTCCTGTATGGGATCCTCTAGGCGCAGTCGCAATTCCCCATTGTAGGGAATTTGCGGCAGGCGGCGACGCGTGTCGGCAAGTCCAGAGTTGCAGAGCAGGATCGCTAGGAGAAAGTAATTATAAACACTACGGATTTTCGTAGGCTGCATCGAGAAGTCCTTCGGGATTTAGGTGGAGAGAGCGAAAAAAGAAACTTTTGGGAAGTGAGGGTTTTGGTGTCCCGTATAAGTAGAATAACACGCCCCTCTTTCCCAAAATAGACGAATGTGGCAAACCTCTTGGGCCCATGAGCACTCGTTTAGAAGATTACGACTATGTCCTGCCCGAGCATTTGATCGCTCAGGAGCCTTTGGCGGATCGCGACACCTGCCGCCTATTGGCAATCGATCGAAAAAGCGGCCAGCTGCAGCATTCTCGCTTTGATCAAATCGGCGAATTCTTACGCCCTGGCGACATGGTGGTCTTGAACGACACCCGCGTCATCCCCGCTAGATTACGAGCGCTGGGGAAAAATGGTCGGAATTTCGAAGTGATGCTACTAGCGCCGCTCAACGGATTGCTGGATCGCGAGTGCATGGTGCGGCCCGCAGCCAAGCTGGTGAAAGAAAATTTCGAATTGCAGTTCCCCGAGGGAGTGACGGGAAAGCTCGAGAGACTGGACGATTATTTATGTGCCGTGAAGTTTTCGGGCCTTACCGAGGCCGAGTTTTCGCCGTGGCTCGATCGCAATGGCGCCTTGCCTTTGCCGCCGTATATTCGGCGCACGGCGGGGGAACAAGATCGAGACAAATACCAAACTGTATTTGCGGAGAAGCTCGGATCGGTCGCAGCTCCGACAGCAGGACTTCATTTCACTCCAGAACTTTTATCCACACTGACAGATCGCCAAATCCAAATTGCGCGCGTGACTCTGCACGTGGGCTACGGCACGTTTTCCCCCATCCGCACCGACGATCTCACCCAGCATCGGATGCACTCCGAGAGTTACGAAGTAAGCCCCGAAGTTTGGGAAGAAATTAGAAAGACCAAAGAGCAGGGCGGGCGAATAATCGCCTGTGGTACGACGGTGGTGCGCACTTTGGAATCCGTAGCGAAGAAAGGCCTTTGCTCGTCGACAGATTTGTTTATCCAGCCGGGCTACAAGTTTGAAGTCGTCGATGGACTTATTACCAATTTCCATCTGCCAAAATCTTCTCTTTTGGTTTTGGTGAGCGCCTTTGCCGGAAGAGAACAAATGCTTTCGGCGTACGCCCAAGCCGCTGAAAACGAGTACCGCTTTTTTAGCTACGGCGATGCGATGATTATCTTATAACTAATCTCCTTGAGCCGGCGGATTGCGTTCCGACATTTGCCGGTACTTGTCTACGCAGGGGTCCGAAGAGGGCATGAAGAATTTCCCAATAGCATGGTGTCGGCGACCCAGCTCGGTCCATTCGGATTTAATGATGTTCACGCCTATCGATTGCTCCCACTGTCCCAAGCGAATTTTTGCTCGGATGGCGTGGGTTAAATCGTCGTATTGCTCACCGAGCTTTTCTTTCTCCGCAAAGCCATTGCGGTGTAACCACTCCAAGGCTTGAAGCGGGCGGTAAGGCGCTTCAACCGAACGTAATTCGTTCGCCAGTGACCGCTGCTGATACGGAGTCAAAACTACATTGAGAGATTCCAATGACTTTCCCAATTGCTGGCCGTTGGCGGCCAGCGCGGCGCCGGTAAAGTGATCTCGCATTCTAAAGACTTTCGCCGAGATCCGCTTGGCCTGTCCAAAGTCCAGCAGCGTCACCTGGATGTCTTTAGGGTCGGAGATATCGACCAGCACCTGACCCGGCATCCGGTCTTTATCGATGGGCGAAGCTGGATCGTTCTGAACTTCATTCTCTAGGACAACGAGCCACTCATTGATCTGGCGATAGAGCTCGGGATGAGTCCTCTCGATATTTTTTAAAGGAACTCCCTGCGCGACATTCTGCGAAACTAAGTTTTTTCCATCGGGGAGGGGGTGATCCTCATACTCCACATTTCGCAAAGTCATGTCTAGGAAGCGAGCGGGCTTCCCATTGGCGGGACGCCCTCCCAGTCTTTGCGCTGCCCGAGAATAGGCGTCGCGCATCTCCGACGTGATCTGGCGCTTATGCTTTGTGTCCATTTCAAGTTCCATAGTCTTCGCGGCATCGCGCACCAATACATTCATCCAGCCCCACTTCTTGTCGTTGCCCCAGCCTTTGCTAAGCTCCGACACGAAGTTCTTTAAATCGCCCCGATCGACGTCAGAACTCACTTCTAAAGCTTCTCTTTGTACGGCAACAATCCGACGTCTGCCATCGGGCGCTTCTAACTCCACAACAATCTCGGTCGTGCCGGAGTTGCGGATTTTCACAACGCGAAAGCCCGCGCTCCAGATGTCGCCATACTGTCGACGAATCAACTCGGACACAGGCCACCAACCCGGCGACGGTCCTTCGTCCCAAAGCCGCATCAACTCTTTTCGATAGTTTTCAGGCAGCCGCTGATCAAAGGCGAGGGCCTGACCAAATTTCTGCACCAAAGGGCCCATGTTTTGAAAAATCGTTCTTAGAGCCACTTCGGGAGAACCCGATGTACCAGACTCCGCAAACGCCACCGCGAGAATGAGATTTTCATAGGCCGGGGGAAGCGCCTTCACAGCCGCAGCATGCAGCCGTCGCACAACGGGGCGAATCTCCTCGGGCATGCTATTGATTAGTTCATTGAGAATGCGGCGCTTAAATCCGCGCTCATTGAGCAGCCCCGCTTGTCCTTCTAAAGCAACTTGGAAGAAGACTCCACGCGCTAAGGGAGGAATGCCTTTAAAGTGAAAACGCACATAGCTTTCAATATCGGCCGCTGGCACGAAGATGCTTCCGCGCTTTAGGGCCATGGAAATCACCCATCGAAAGTTCGTTTCTGCCCGCTCATTCTCTTTGCGTTGATTTTCCAAGGACGAACGATAGTCCCTACGCATTTTTCCGATCATTTCGTTGAAACCAAGAAAGTTGTCTACTGCTTCAAGAGTTTTTCGGAACACGGAGGGCTGCGCAGGATGATCCAAGAAAAGTGAGTCGGTCTTGCCTCTTAAGAACTGCAAAAAGCGCCAACGCAGTGGAGGAGGTAATTTTTCGTATGCCTCGAGAATGGCGTTGGCATATTCAGCGACTTTTCCAGCTTGCTTGTGCTCGTCGATAGCCACCTGAAAGTAGTGCTTCTCGTCGGGAGTGGCCTGAACTCTTTCCGCCAGATGATCCAGAAGCAGCTTCCGCAGGGCGGGGTCAGTGGGAGCAATCTCCTGCTTCATCACCAGTGCCTCGATTGCGGCGGTGCGGGTGGAGGGATGAAACAAATCCGCCCGCAGTCGCTCTACCTCTCCGTCGAGAAGACGACCAGCAAACTCCCGATACTCCGCTGGTGTTGGAAACATTTGAGGCGGAATCGCCGCGAGGTACTTGAAGGTGGCATCGCTCGAGTTAGCGACCCGTACCCGCTCTTCGACGAGAGCGAGCAATCGGCGACTTGCGGGACTCCCGCCCTTTACCAATTGGGCAATACGCGCAAACGCTGCAAATTCCACTTCTTCGGGAAGAGCTTTTTGACTGAGCAATTCAGAGAAGCGCTTTTGGAATTCTTCCGCGAGCTCTGGGAAGTCTCCTCGGTTATTGGAAACATCGCGATTCAAAAGAAGCGCCAGAAACTGCTCCGTATTTAATTTAGCAACGGCTTCGCGCCATGGCACTCCCAGTTCACTGTTTAAGAAGACATGCGGATAGCGCCGCACGGCCTCTAACGCTGCCTCTCGCGCCTCAGGATAAACAGGCTGCCCCCCTCGATGCTCTGAAAAAAAAGGCTTAATATTTTGGAGCATCTGAAGTTCGTTGCGAAAAAAATCAAGTGCGTGCCGCAACCATTTCCCTTGATCCCCTCTGGTGCCATACATGGGATCAAATCCCAGAGCCTCGGGAGAAAGGTAAATCGACATGCCAAAAACATCGACACCCGAACTCGCACCGGCTTTGGCAATATGCTCGAAGATAGTTCTTAAGGAGGAAGCCTTGACCCCCTGAGCGACGGAGTAATTCTCGGGTTTGAACTTCTCAGAGAGATGACCGAGTAGTTTTTCTCCCTCCTTAGTGGTTTCTGCGGAGAGAATTTCAATTTGCCGCCGCAAGCCCTCGGCTAGGGCCTTGTCCATTTCTGCTCGGGGGATCTTTGCACTGACGCCTGTCCGCTCCATCCAGACTACGTCGCCGGGGCGTTCGGATTTTAAGCGCCTGGCAATTTCCTCCCGCGCCAGGACAGCATCGAATTCCATTAGCTTGAGGATTGAGGATCTATAGCTTTCGTCGCCAGAATAGCGTTCTACCAATCTTCTTCTGAGCTCCACCGGCAGGCGATGAATCTGGGGTCCGGCGTCCATGGCTAGAAAAAAACCCAGGCCATAGCTTTCGTTCCCCACCATCTTCTCAATATCTTCCGGGCCAATTTTGCTTGCCGCGGCATTGAAGAGTTCCAGCGCCTTTCTATTCTCGAGAACTTCCTGCCCGCCAGCGGAGAGAATGGCCAACACATCGAGGGGCTGACTCTTCACCCGCTTCTTCAGAGTCGCTAGGTTGTTTATCACCAGGGCCGAACGAACCCACTCTGGCGTGCCGTCTCTAAAAGAAACGTCCGTGGCAACCGCTTCGCCGCGTGCGAGTTGCTCTAATAGACCCTCTAATTTCGCAAGTCCCTCGGCGTAGTGAGCGACATAGTGCCATCCTGTCATTTCCGTCGCGCCTTTAATGAAAACGTTCGCGCGCCGGAAAAAATCACTCGGGAGCTTTTTCTTTAGGAGATAACTTTTCAGGTCCTCTTTTCGATATCTCTCGTCTGTGTTCCAAAGCAGCCTCAGTTCAAAACCCAGATCTTCGACTATTTTTAACACTTCTTCTTGGGAGGCCTTGGCAGAGTTCTTCTCCAACCAAACTAAATTTCGTACCGCCCGCTTAAACGGGTGCTCCATAAACCAGCGGTATTCTTTTTTTACTTTTTCTCGAACCGTCTCATCCTGCTCATTGGCCTCGAGCCTCTTTACAAACGCAGAGGCAGCGAGAATAGCCGGCGCCATCGTTAGGATGGGACCCTTTGATTTGGTGACGGCTGGAAATTTCCGACGGTAGCGTTCGCGCACGAATAAGCCGGCCAATATGGTTCCAATATTCTTGGAGTTTGGATGAGAGGCAGAGAATTTGTCCTGGGACTTTAGCCACTCGGCGATGGCTTCCAAGTTGTAGGCCGCTGCCGTTGGCTTATCTGCATCGTCGAGCAATCCAACCTTGGTAATCCTCTGGGCGGCTCCTCTGATATCGGCATCCACTTCATTGAGAAAATCCCCATCCGCGGTGCCTCGCCCGGCGTCCTGCCGCTTGTCGAAATGAGTGAGTTCATGGGCATAGATAAAGGCAATGGCGTCCGCGTGCGGTGCCGTCAGCAGAAAGGTAGGATTGAAGAAGACGACGTCCCTACGAATAGTGGGGTACACAAACGCCCCTGCATCCTTTTTGGACGAGAGAAAGACCTTGGGTGGTTCAATAGGGTCGGTGGGGAGCCGGATCCGCAGGTACATCTCGTCAAAATAACGCTGGATGGCGGCTTGGTTGGCGGCAGAGAGCCGCAAGACCGATTTCTGAGTCTCCTCCGGAAAACTCTCTAACTCCTCATATTCGCCAAAGGCCGAGAAATAGCCACAAAAGGCGAAAAAAACCGCGATTAGTCGGGCAAATCGAATGAGGGAGGTATGCAAGGAGGGCCCCGTTCTAGCTATTTTACACTATCGGAAAGCCTTGACGGCAAAGGCAGGCGGTCACTAGAGTACGTGGACCTTAGGAGTATCAGAAGTGCCAGGATTGCGTGTAAAAGATACAGAATCGTACGATAGCGCTCTTCGCCGTTTTAAAAAGCAGTGCGAAAAAGCCGGAATTTTGTCGGAAGTTCGCCGCCGCGAGTTTTACGAAAAGCCTTCGGTTCGTCGTAAAAAGAAGTCGTTGGCTGCTCGCAAGCGTGCGATGAAGCGGTTAGAACGACGCTAGTCGTTTTTCCCTGCTTAAAGGACGCCTTTTGACAGTCAAAGAACAAATCTCTTCCGATGTGAAGGACGCCATGCGCGCTAAGGACTCAGCCAAGCTGGGTGCCCTGCGTATGCTGCAGTCTGAAATCAAAAAACGTGAAATCGATTCCCGCACCGAAATGCAGGACGCCGATGTCTTCAAAGCCATCCAAACGATGTTGAAGCAGCGCAATGACTCCATCGAACAATTCACCAAGGGCAACCGACCTGATCTGGCTGAGAAAGAACAGCTGGAAGTCGACATCCTTAAGAAGTACCTTCCTGCTGGCATGAGCGCCGCAGAAGTAGAAGCTTTGGTCGTTGCCGCGATTGCGGAATCCGGAGCAGCTACCCCAAATGATATCGGCAAAGTAATGAAGATTGCGCTAGCTAAAGCCGGCGGCCGTGCAGACGGGAAAATCATCAATGAACTTGCTCGAGCGAAACTTTCCAAATCTTAAATCGCTCGCTGTTTTACCGCTCAAATTTTATCGCCGCCCCTCCAAAGAAGTCGCACGCGATCTTTTAGGGAAATTCATTTTGCGTTTTATCGACGGGGAAGACCCTTTGCTCGCTCGAATCGTCGAGACCGAAGCCTATGAAGGCGCGAACGATCCAGCAAGCCATGCCTATCGCGGAGTCACCGATCGCACGCGCCCAATGTTTGAGCAGGGCGGGGTGGCCTACGTTTATTTCACCTACGGCATGCACCATTGCCTAAATGTCGTCACGGGAGAAAAAGGCCTGGGCGAAGCCGTATTGCTGCGCGCCGCGGAGCCATTGGGCGGCCAGGAAGTGATGTACCGCAACCGCGGCCTCTCCTCACGGATGCAGCCAAGGCTTTTACTCTCGGGCCCTGGCAAACTGTGTCAGGCTCTCGACGTCGGCCTCGACCTGAACTTCCACAAGCTAAACCACCCGCCGTTGCAAATCATGGAACTCAAAAAGGGAGCTGGAATCGAGGCTATCCTGGCAACACCCCGCATTGGCATTTCCAAAGCCAAAGAGCTGCCTTATCGATTTTGCTTAAAAGATTCAGACTGCCTCTCTCGTCGCCTTGCCCCATCTGCCACTTGAGCATTATGGTCGGATAAACATGGCCCGCTTTACCGAACAAACTCTCGACGACATCCGCAATCGACTCAACATAGTCGACATTATTTCGGACTACGTGCAGCTGAAGAAAACCGGCCAGGGTTTCCAAGGGCTGTGCCCTTTCCATTCCGAGAAATCGCCTTCGTTCCATGTCCATCCAGAAAAGCAGATCTTTCACTGCTTTGGCTGCCACAAGGGCGGCAATGCGTTTACTTTTTTGATGAACATTGAGGGCTGGAACTTTCCCGAGACGGTGAAGAAACTCGCGGAAAAGGCCGGAGTGGAGATTCCGAAAGATTCTCAGATTCCCGAAAAGCCCAAGCCCACTGGCCCGGATCCCGAGCAAGAGCGCCTCTTTGCCGCCAATGAATGGGCCGCGAAGTATTACCAATATTTATTGACGCAAGGGAAACACGCGCACGCGCTCAAGTACATTAAGGCGCGAGGACTCAGTGATAAGACGATTCAAAAATTCCGCATCGGCGTATCGCCGGATGGTTGGAACAATTTAATTCAGCAGTTAACGAAGCGTGGCTTTACGATGGCGGAATTAGCAAAAGCCGGACTCGCCGTCTTAAAAGAAGATTCTCCCAATGGCGGTTACGATCGCTTTCGCAATCGCCTGATGTTTCCCATCACGAGCAAAGAAGGCCACGTGATTGGCTTTGGCGCGCGCCTTTTGGAAGACGATCCGCAGCAGCCAAAATACTTGAACTCGTCGGAATCAGCCCTCTTCTCCAAGCGCGGTGTGCTCTATGGCTTGCATGAAAACCAACGCGGCATCCGTTTAAAAAACGAAGCGGTTGTCGTCGAGGGTTACATGGATGTGGTCGGACTCTACGAAGCCGGTGTTCACAACGCCGTCGCCACAATGGGCACTGCTTTTACCGAAGAACACTGCGCGCTTTTGCGCGGTCTCACGCGCAAGGTCGTCACCGTTTTCGATCCCGACAAAGCGGGATCCGATGCTGCGCGCCGATCGGTGCACGTGTTTTTGGAATCCGGGATTTTTGCCAAGGATCTTTCGCTCCCCGATGAAATGGATCCGGATGAATTTGTTCTAAAGCACGGCGCCGCCAAATTCGACGAGCTCTGCGATCAAGCGCCTCGCCAGGTGACCAAAATTTTAAAAGAGATCGCGGCTCAAGGAGCCTTGAGCGAAGAGCAGAGGGGCCAGTGGTTGGATCGCCTCACTCCAATTCTGGTGGCCAGTCGCAGGCTTCCCGACCGCGCGTTGCTCTGGGACAGTATTTCGCTGGTGTTGCAGGTGAGCCTCGACGCCTTGTCGCTGGTCGCCGAAGGCGCGCGGCCAAAAACGCCACAGCAAGGGGCCTCTGCCAACCCAGGCAATCCGATGTCGGGTCAAGGCGGGCAGGGTCGGCCGGCTCCGCGCCGCCAGCCACCGCGGCCTGCGATTCCCCGTCGGAGTGCGGAAGATTCGATGGAATTTGAGTTCTTTTTAGCGGCACTCACTTGTCCCGAGGGTTTCCAGGTAATCCCTCCCGACCTGTGGAGGCGGGGGTTTCAAAGTCGCAAATTGGCGGGCTACTTAGACACTTTGCTGGCGGCCGATGGCAGTGAGGCGTTTGCGAAGGCGGTGGCAAATATTTTAGCGCGCGAAACCGACACGGAATTGCTCAATAAATCGTCTGCCATTGTGTTTGCGAAAGAGACCGTGCCCCCGCTAAGTCCCAAGGACGTCACCGAAATGGGACATCGCATCCTGGATCAGCGGAAAAATAAGTGTATTCAGGTACTTACTACGCAGGTAAAAATGGCTCAACGCCTTGGTAACGAGGCCGAGCAGCTTAAACTTTTGTCGGAACTCAATAAGCTGCGGGGATGGCAACCGGATTTCCAGCAAATGGATTGGCTCTTTACTCAAAGCTCGGCTGGAATGTCTTCAGCCACAGGGCTTGCCAAACAGGCGCCGGAAAATTAGTAAAGATAACCCCCCTTGGCGGCCCATAAGTGGCCGTGATATATGCTGGGGTTTGATTTACGATGCCGTCAGTCTTATTTGATTTTCTTCATCTCTAATACGTGGAGTTGGTAACGAATGGCCAAGCTTGAAAAGAAGAAAGAACTTCAGAAGCTTATCAATACTGGGAAAGAAAAAGGCTTCCTTACCTTCGAAGAAATTAACGAAGCCCTCCCAGAAGATATAACTGAATCTGAAGAACTTGATGAAGTGATGACGATGTTGGAAGAAGCCGACATCGAAATCGTCGAGAGCGAGAAGCAAGCTAAGGCTGCGAAAACCGCAAAGCCCGCTGCTGCCGAAGCCGAAGAAGAAGACAATCTTTCGCGCGGACTCGATCCGGTTCGCCTCTATCTTAAAAAAATGGGCTCGGTCGCGTTGCTCACTCGCGAAGGCGAGATTGAGATCGCCAAGCGCATTGAAGAGGGCGAAGCCGAAGTTCTCGACGTGATTTTGAACTCCTCGATGGGGATCAATGAATTTTTAGCCATTGGTGACAAGATCGAACGCGGCAAACTGCGCGCGCGCGATGTCTTGCGCGGTGGTGAGGCAGAGACCACCGAAGAAGGTGCGGAAGGCGCTGAGGGCGCAGCCCCTACCGGTGACGACGCAGAAGGCGGCGAAGGCGAAGAAGGCGCGAGCGCTGCTGGAGAAGAAGGCAGCGAAGAGAAAGACGCAGCCGCCGCTGGTCTAAATGAAGCCGAAGCACGCCAACGCATTTTAGACGGCATGAAATTGGTGCGCAGCTTCGAGAAGACCTTACAAGGTCACGAAGCCAAGCTTTCCAAAGGCGGCCAGAACGCCGTTGAAAAGAAAAAGCTCAAAGAAAAGTCGGCAACCAACCGCCGCAAAATCGTTGAGACTTTCATTGAGATCAATTTCAACCGTAAGACGATCAACAAAATCGTCGCCAAGTTTAAGCAACAAGTGCTGCGCATCGAAGAAGCCGAAGGCGAAATCGAGAGCTGCTTGCGCCGCGTCCACGTCGACGGCTTGGGCAAATTCCGCAAGATGCTCAAGGAAGCCAAGAAGAACAAGAAGTACGAAGAGCAGCTTCTTGCCAAGTACGGCATTGATTACACCGGCCTGATGGAACTCGACTACAAGATGGGCGAAGCTGCCAAGCGCGTTACCGTCGTAGAAGAGGAAGCTCACTTACGTGCTCGCGAATTGCGCGACATGTACGAAGCAATCGTTGCCGGGGAACGCAAATCCGAAGCCGCAAAAGCGGAGCTGGTGGAAGCCAACTTACGTCTCGTCGTTTCGATTGCGAAGAAATACACCAACCGCGGCCTGCAATTCCTGGATTTGATCCAAGAAGGCAACATCGGCTTGATGAAAGCCGTCGATAAATTCGAATACCGTCGGGGATACAAATTCTCGACCTACGCAACCTGGTGGATTCGCCAAGCAATCACCCGCGCGATTGCTGACCAAGCGCGCACGATTCGTATTCCAGTGCACATGATCGAGACGATCAATAAATTGATCCGCACGTCTCGTTACTTGGTGCAGGAGCTCGGACGCGAACCGACTCCAGAAGAAATTGCAGAGAAAATGGAAATGCCGGTCGATAAGGTCCGCAAGGTCCTAAAGATCGCAAAAGAGCCCATCTCTCTTGAAACCCCAATTGGTGAGGACGAAGATTCTCACTTGGGAGATTTCATCGAAGACAAAGCGATGATTTCGCCAGCAGATGCTGTGACCAACGTGAACCTCTCCGAGCAGACTCGGAAAGTGCTAGCGACTTTAACGCCTCGGGAAGAAAAAGTTCTCCGCATGCGTTTTGGTATCGGCGAAGCTTCGGATCATACTTTGGAAGAAGTCGGCCAAGACTTTAACGTGACTCGGGAACGGATTCGGCAGATTGAAGCGAAGGCACTTCGCAAGTTGCGCCATCCGTCTCGCAGCAAACGTCTAAAAGCTTTTATTGAGAACTAATCGCTGGCGGTTTCTATATGACCGCCTAGTTCACACGCGAAGTAAGACTTTGATTTTCTAGCTGGTGTTTAGCGCGTGTGGACATGGGGCCCATAGCTCAGCGGTTAGAGCAGTCGGCTCATAACCGATTGGTCCCTGGTTCAAATCCAGGTGGGCCCACTTAGCATTTATCCACCCTCTTACCTTTAAGCGCCGAGTCGAGCGACGCCGTGCTGAGGTGGTACCATGTAGCTCATGGAGACCACTCACGTTATGGATCATTGGCTCTATCGTCTGCTTTTTAGAGTGCGCCCGGCATTCTTTTCGTCGTGGATTAAGAAAATTCTGCATATCGGCCGCAAGCCGATTGAAACGACAAATGGCGTGCGATTGCATATTGATCCCGTCTCGCACTTTGGTCGCGAGATTATTCAAACGGGGACTTATGAACCCGAGCTCTCCGCTGTCTTTCAAGCAGTGCTGCGCCAAGGCGATGTATTCGTCGATATCGGTGCAAACGAAGGCTATTTCTCCATTCTGTCGTCGAAAATCGTCGGGGCTGCGGGGCGAGTCTTAGCGGTAGAACCGCAAAGCCGGTTGCAGCCTGTTTTAAAAAGTAATTTTGCTGAGAATCAAAGCAACGTCGAACTTGTTCCGATGGCGCTTTGGGACTCCGTCGGGCAGGCGGCACTTAACCTCGCAAGCGACATCAATACTGGCAGCACAAGTTTGCTAGCGTCCAAAGGACGCTTTAAGAAGCAAGAGCTGGTACGCACGACGACACTCGATGTGCTAGCGGCACATCACGGGATCTCTAAAATCCGTCTGCTTAAAATCGATGCCGAAGGCGCGGAGTTTCCGATTCTAAGAGGCGCCGACGGACTCTTCACCCAGCGAAGAGTGGAAGTCCTCTCGCTCGATTTTCATCCCTACCACGTCGCAAGACACGTCCCCCATCAGATGGATCGTTGGCTGCGCGATCGTGGGTATGAGTTGAGTCAAACTGCCGTAGGTATGTGGCTTTATCACTTGCCCGAAGCGGTGGGAGCCTTTGCCAGCCTGGGACCTTCGAAGCCTATCTTGCGATTTGGTTAATCGAGAGCTTCGGCTGTGGTAAGGTGGCGACCTCACAGGAGGTCCCATTACGTGAGTGATTCTCTGAAAGCCCAGTCCGCTGTCCTGTTAGATCTAAAGCGGCTGGATGAACAGTCCCAACGATTCAAAGTCGGATTGCGACAACTTCCCGACGATATCGCCCAAGTGGAAGCCAAACAAAAAGAGCTCGAAGATAATTTCGCAGCAGCGCGTGCGGCGGTGGCCGAAGCGGAAAAGAAATTGCGCCAGGCAGAACAAGATCTCAAATCCAAAGAGGACGAGATGTTCAAAGCCGAAGGCAAGATGATGGATGTCAAAACCAACGAAGAGTATGCGGCGGCCATGCGCGAGAACGAAAATCGCAAGGCGGCAAAAGGTCTACTTGAGGAAAAGACGTTGGCTCTGATGGACGATCTAGAGGAGCAACGCCAGCTTCTAGCCAGTTTAGAAAAAGAACATGTGACCGAGAAGGCGCGTCTCCAAGCCGAGAAAAAACACCTCCTAGAACAAAGCGCAGTTTTAAAAGTCGACGTCGATGCCTCCAATGCCATCCGCGACGGATTTGCCGCAAAGCTCGATCCCAAGCTCCAAGCGCTCTACCGCAAAGTGACTATCGATATTGATTCCATCGCGATTGCCTATGCAACGGCTGGAGCTTGCGTTGGTTGTCATATGAAATTGCGGCCGCAGATTTACAATGAGACGGTTGGTTATGTAGCAATTCACCAGTGTGGAAGTTGCCGCCGGATTCTAATTCCGCCGCCGACTGCCACAAGCGCGTCGACTGAAAACGTGGCGGCTTCTACTCAAGCTGATTAGAGGACTTGTTCGTGAAAGTGGAACTTTTTTGTGATGGCGCCTCTCGCGGAAACCCCGGCGCCGGTTCTT
>JALHPX010000020.1 GCA_022842225.1 bacterium | reverse complement strand
TTTAGAAAAATACTCGCCAAACTTCCCAGCCAACTCGTGATTGTCTTCGCCGGCTATTCTGAGCCTTGGTTGAATCCGCATGCCACAGAACTATTGGCAACGGCTTCACGCAGAGGCCACCCGCTGGAGGTTTTCACCACGCTGGAGGGCATGCCTCTGCAGGAGATCGAAGCCATTGCCGCTCTCTCTTATGATCGTTTCAGCATTCACTTACCCTCCAATGACAATCGCATGCAGATTGTCGTCGATGGCGAGTATCTGGAGAAGCTCTCAGCGTTGGCTTTAAGTATTCCAAATTTACGACTCGTCTACTATGGCGAGCAACTTCACGAGAAAATTCCCACTCAATGGCAAAAGAAAGCCTTTCGCGATCCTCTCCATGACAGGGCCGGCAATCTTTCTATTCACTCTCCCATCACTCGGAGGCGACGGCTGGTGGGCGAGATTTGCTGCTCCTCGATGCCAGTCCGCCACATGGTACTGCCAAATGGAGACGTGTCACTTTGCTGCATGGATTGGTCCATGCAGCACCGTCTGGGCAATTTAATGGAACAGAGCTACGAAGAAATCATTTCGAGCGCTGAAATGCATAAAATTCGCAAAGGATGGAAAGACGAGCAAAAGGATATTTTGTGCCGCCATTGCCCGAGAGGCTTTCATAAAAACGTAGATTGGCGCGCGAAACTTTGGAATGACAAGATCCCGAAGCTTAAGCAGCAGGTTTCCTGGTGACAGCTTTGCATTCACCCGCAGATCTGGGGGCCGAATTAGTTCGGCAAATCCAAAGCCGAGGAGCCAATGTTGGCGTTGTGGGCGGCGGATACGTAGGTCTATCGCTTTCCTTACAGCTGGTTCGCGCGGGATTTGAAACCTTTCTCGTCGATAAATGCAGAGAAAGAGTTCGAAGTCTGCTTAGAAGTGAAACCTCCGCAGACGGGATCCCAAGCACTGAATTGGATGAGGCTCAAAGCACGGGTCGGTTTCACGTTACCGATCAACTGTCTGTTCTTCGTTCAGCGTCAGTCATTGTGCTGGCCCTGCCAACTCCGTTGAGAGATGGCATTCCCGACTTATCCGCTGTTGAACAAGTTTGCACAGAGCTAGCTAGTTTTTTAAAGCGCGGTTGTGTGGTTTGCTTTGAGAGCACTTCTTATCCGGGTACCACTCGTAGCGTCGTTTTGCCTCTTCTCGAAAGCTCGGGACTGAAAGAGGAGAACGATTTATTACTCACTAACTCTCCCTATAGAATAGATCACGCAAAACCAGCTATTCATGTTTCTAATACGCCACGCCTTTTGGCTGCACTTGGACCCATCTCACTCGATGTGGGGCGAGTATTTTACGAAACCTTTCTCGACGCTCCCATTCACTGCACTCCTAGCGTCGAGATAGCCGAGATGGCCAAGCTATATGAAAATACATTTCGCTTCGTCAATATTGGCTTAGTGAATGAGCTCACGATCCTCTGCGATAAGGTTGGAGCGAATGTTTGGGAAGTTCTCCAAGCTGCTCACACCAAGCCTTTTGGCTGGATGCCTTTTTTTCCGGGACCTGGCGCCGGAGGGCATTGCATTCCGATAGCTCCGACTTACCTGAGTTGGTTTGCTGGGCAAGTTGGAGTGAAGGCTCCCATTGTTGCAGCGGCTCAAGAAGTGAATCTTGGTATGTCTGCGTTCATCGTACAGAAAGTTACGGAGATTCTCCGTCTTGTAGACACCCCGCTAAAAAAGGCCAAGATCTTAATGCTCGGAATCGCCTATAAAAAGAATGTCGGCGACGTCAGAGAATCAGGGGCCGTGCGGATGTTGAAGCTCCTGCAGATGCAAGGCTGCTTTCTAGACTATTGCGACCCACTTCTTGTGCACAATCTGGAGGCTCAACTTGCTCTTCTGCCAAACTCCAATCGAAGCCTGACTGAACTGGATTACAAACAATACGACTTAGTGGTCATTGCTACTGACCATGACTGCTTTGATTATCCAGCGATCGTTCGAAACTCTCAGAGAGTTTTAGATCTGCGCAATGCGACAAAAAATATTCTAGAAAGTCGGGAAAAGATCCATCTCTTATGAGAAAAAAGATCGATCTCGTGATGGGGGCCCGTCCTAATTTTGTGAAGGTTGCGCCGCTCTTCCGCGAACTCTCCCGCTCCGAATCCATCCTTCCCAGGCTTATCTTCACGGGACAGCACACCGACGAGAACATGTCCTGGCAAATCATCAAGGACTTGGATTTACCTCAACCCTACGTGCAATTTAGATTAGAGGAAGGCTCCCACGCCATCCAAACCGCGAGCGTGATGGTTCAATATGAATCTCACTGCCTCAAAGACAGACCTGATCTCACGGTGGTTGTCGGCGATGTTAACTCCAGCCTCGGCGCCTGCCTTGCCGCAAAGAAGCTGGGAATCCGAGTTGGTCACGTGGAGGCCGGCCTGCGATGCGGCGACACCACGATGCCCGAAGAACTCAATCGGAGACTCATCGACACGGTTGCTGACTACTTATGGGCGCCGTCTGAGGATGCCGTGAAGAATCTCCACTTGGAAGGGCGAGGGCAGAACACCTATTTGGTCGGAAACATTCTGATCGATTCGCTTCAATGGGCTCTGGAAAAAGATCCAACCTTACCAGCAACAGAGACGGATACGCCGCCCTACATCGTTCTTACACTCCACAGGCCAGAAAACGTAGACAGCCAAAAAAATCTTACTGACCTAGTTGAGCAGGTAGTTCAAATGAGCGAGCTCGCTCTGGTTTATTTTCCAGTACATCCGCGAACAAAAAAACGTCTTCTGTCTTTTGGCCTATGGAAAACACTTCAGAATGCAGTGCGCGTAAAGCTCCTCGAGCCGATTCCTTACACACACTTTGTAAAGATGATTCAGCGCTCCCGCTGCGTCGTGAGTGACTCGGGAGGCGTGCAAGAGGAATGCGCTTATCTGGGGATAACCAACCTCACCGTCCGTCCAACAACCGAGCGACCCATAACTTTGAGTTATTCCAATCGGCTGGTTGAAATCTCACGGTTAGCGCGGGAAGTGCAACTCAGTCTTAGAGATCCCATCGTGGCAAAGCACGACATACCCTGGTGGGACGGCAGCACTGCTGCGCGGATCGCTAGTCACTTACTCAAAGTACTTTAGAAACAGCCCCACGTACGCCGTATTCCGCGATTGCCGGCGCTTTTGCTCTCCTTGATACTTTTTTAGATGCTCGCATTTATCGTACCTGTCAGGCCCCTTGCCACTACCCCAGATTGGGAAGACGCATCCTTTCATCTGAGGCAATGCTTGCACTCTCTGCTTTCGCAGACGTCGGGTGAGTTCCACATTTTTTGTGTTTATCACGAACTCCCGGAACGGCTGCCACAAGACCCACGCATCACCTATCTTCAGGTTACCTTTCAGCCGCCCGACGGTACCACCTCCGGCGCCTTAGAGGATGTCGCCAAAAAGAGGCTCTTGGGGATTTCGTCGTTAGACTCACGATTTAGTCACTTCATGCTGGTTGATAGCGACGATCGGGTGAGCAAAAATCTCGCTGCGTTCGTGCTAAAGGGTCGCGCATCGATTGGTTGGTATGTGGGGCAGGGCTACCACTGGAGTACAACGAAGCGAGCTTTGAGTAAGTGGATAAATTTCTCAGAATTTTGCGGAACGTCGATTGTCTATCCAATCAGTGCTCGAGATATCCTCTTGAATTCCGCCAACCCAATTCAAGGAATGTCCAACGAGTTCTCTCACAACCGAGTAATTTCTACCCTCTCCCGCAGCGGCATAGAGTTCGAACCGCTCCCATTTCCTGCGGTTGTATATGTTTATACGGCGAGGAATAATCTGTCCTACAGGCGATTTTACTTCTGGTTTTGGGGCTGGAAACGTAGGCTTCGAAGTAAAGCAACTCCCGTCGAAATGACAACTAAAATTGCCAGAGAGTTTTATTTGGTTGGGGACGATCAGTTGCAAACTGAGAACGGAATGGGCTCGTGGCTATTAGCGTCTCGATAATCATCCCGCATTATCGCGGTCAATTCCTCGGCCGCTCGCTCGCGGCTATTTTCGATAGCGAACAGCAAGTAAGTTTCGAAGTCATCGTGGTCTTAGATAGTGAGGCGCCAGCCTTACCATCTCACTGGCTGGACCGCGGGATTAAGCAGGTTGTTCTAAAGCAGGGAAAGCGAGGTTTTGGAGTGGGCTGCAATTTAGGGGCTCAACTTGCAAGCGGAGACCATCTCTTGTTTCTCAATGACGATGCTCTGCTCACGAGCGGGTGCTTATCGCACCTAGTTTCAGAGCTGGAGAGCGACCCGTTAGTCGGTGTCGCTGGCCCTAAACTTCTCTCGCTGAAGAACGAGAAACGATTCGACTACAGCGGTGCCTGCGGTGGATTTTTGGATGGCGTGGGTATCCCCTTCGCGAGAGGCAGGATTTTCGGAAGTGTCGAGGAGGATACTGGCCAGTACGACACGCCACTGGATGTTTTCTGGGTCTCCGGCGCATGCCTCATGATTCGCAGAAACCTTTTTGAGTCGATCGGAGGATTTTTCGAAGGCTTCTACATGCAGATGGAGGAAGTCGATCTTTGCTGGGTAGTCCAGTCCATGGGCTATCGGGTGCGCTGCATCCCTCATTCGTTTGTCTGGCACCATGGCGGGTTTACCCTTCCTGAAGACAGTCTCCTCAAGGCTTATTTGAACCACCGGAACAATCTGGTCATGCTGATGAGAAATCTGCCACTTTCGGAGTGGCCTCGTCTTCTCGCCCGAATCTCAATGGAGATCTTTTCTACATTCTGGGCTCTCTTCCGACCGAGAGAGTGGCGACATAGCGTGGCAGCACTTCTCTGCCTATTGAGTTTGCCTCTCCTTCTAAGAGCTTTTTTTTCACGTCGCCCGATTGCAAGAGTGCCTTTGGCAAAGCTACAGGGCTATCTGCCCCATTCCGTCGCCTGGTCGTATTACGCCAAAGGCTTAAAGACGTTTCGCCATCTTACTTCTCATCACGCGAACACAGTAAACACAGTAACGGAGAGCGTTATGGTGCAGCACTTGGAGTTCCCCACCTAAAGAACCGCCTCCAGTTTCGCAATACCTCGCGCTGGTAAAAGAACGGACGGGTTCTTTCTATCCGGCGAACTTCGGCCCAGTTCTCGGTAAAGTAGTTCTTCCGAGCAACCTGGCGTGGCATCGGAACAACCAGCGCGGCTATTTCTTTGTCCATGGACAAGTAACCGAGTCCGTTTTGAGAAAGCAAATTAACGAGGGAACCGGATGAAAAGTAACTCACGTGAGCATTCTGCAAATACCGCAGCAGATCACTTTTATAATAGCGATTGCGGACAATGTGGATAGAAGGCACCTCGATCCATATCTTTCCCCCAGCAGATAGTCGGCTAACACATTGCTGAAGCATTTCACTCGGATTGGTCACATGCTCTAAAACGTGCGACAAAACAATCAGGTTAAACTGCCGATTGGAAGAAATTTCACTTAGAGTTCCTTTCACCAGCTCGATACCACGCGAGCGCCCATAATCGAGGTAGTGCGAGTTCAGATCTAAACCAACGGCGTCCCAATTGTTGTCTTGAAAAACGCTTATTATTCCACCGGCGCCAGCGCCCACTTCCAACACCGCTCCAGGAGCGACAAAAGCCGCTTGAACGGAATCATGGATGCGCTGGCCCTCTCTACGCTGCTCCTCAAAAAAATCTCTGGGCGAAAGATAACCGTAAATATCCCGGTAGAAGCTCTCATAGAAATGCCTCATCGTCTGAGGCGGGTAGACCCACTCCTGCTGAATATGTCCGCAGTGAATGCAGATACCGACCGGGCAGTAAAAGCCATAGCGATCCGTGTCGGAGATTCGTCGAAACTCCTCGCTGGCACACACGCAGCAAGAGAGCTTCTGCAGTGGGCCGATGGTTCTTTCAAATTCCTGCTTGCGAGCGAACGAAAAAGAAGAAATTTCATACGCCGCTTTGTTATTGTGTTTGTATCGTGGATGAATGGGCGAGCAACTTAGCATCGTTTCTCAGTACAGAGGCACTTCGCTTTAAATACAACTTACGCGCTCCTATCGTACATGAGAAAATTTTGGCGCAAAAATACTTTGCCCTGATGCAGAAAAGCGGCTCGCTCCGAAACCGTTTTCGCAAACCCGCAGACCTATCGATTTTTACAGCTCACAATCACGCCTCGCCATCTCTCCTGGAGCAAAATCTCAGTTTCCTGGGTATCGAGCATACGGTTCTAAAGCCCCAGCTCCCGGTGTGGAGTAACAGTCTGCGCGTGCGAAGTTTTGTGCGCTTTCTGGAAAACTGCAGCACCCCCTATGTTCTGTATTGTGATTCGGATGACGTCATTCTGAGAGACGATCCGGCCCGCATTTTGGCAGTTTTTAAGAGCTACGACTGTGATCTGCTTTATTGCTCTACAAACTACTCGGCCGGTTACTTAAACATGCCAGAGGTGAAGAGTTGGGTAGAGGATCAGCATCCCAATCGTTATCTAAATGCAGGTGTTTTCATCGGGCGCACGGTTTTTGTATTGGAAGTCTACCAATGCGTTCTCAATTATGTGCTGCAGACCGATACCCTGAACAATCCCGACTCACAGGCTTTTTACCGCAATGAGCTATCTTTTTTTCAAGACTTCCCAAAAGGCACTGGGTGCGATCAAGCAATCTTACGTTTTCTTGAGCCTCGCTACAGCCCACGCTTGCGAATTGATTCAAAGTGTCGGCTGGTTTGGCGTCACGCGCCTACCGCTCGTTTGGTCCGTTGGCTTAAACCCTTTAGCCACAAGCTGCTTGGATCGTTCAGAGATAGATTTCCAGCGTTGCCGCGCCCTATAATCATTTCGTGAGACAGCAACTTGCGAATTTTAAAACCTGGCTTCTTCGGGAATGGAGCTACTTTAGAACTCGCGGCTGGGCGACTCGCTTGCTTGGTTTTGAGTACAGCATTAGTAAAGACTTGATTGAGATCGATCTCACCTACGCCTGCAACCTAAGCTGCAACAACTGCAATCGTTCCAGTCCTCAGGCACGGTCGAACGAACACATTAGTCTGGAACAGATTAAGAGTTTCATCGAGGAGAGCATCACTACAAAAAAGAAATGGAAACGAATTCGCTTGCTGGGGGGCGAGCCTACGTTGCACCCACAATTTCTAGCCGTGCTAGAACTTCTCCGAAAGTACCGAGACGAAAACAGCTTGGGTACACGGATCGAAGTTGCAACGAATGGCAATGGGGCCAGAGTAAACGCGATCCTCAATTCGATTCCAAAAGACGTAATCGTCGTAAATACCCACAAGACTTCCACCAAGGAGCAAACAGCCTTTGCAAGTTTCAACATCGCTCCCGTTGATGTGGAATCGTATCGGCATGCTGACTTTAGAAATGGCTGCCAAATCCTAAAGGACTGCGGTGTCGGCCTCACATCCCGCGGCTACTATCCGTGCGCCATCGCTGGCGGCATTGATCGAGTGTTGGGGACTCAAACCGGCAGACGCCAACTCGCGGGGGACGGGGATGAGATGCGCGATCTGATGGATAAGTTCTGCCGACTCTGCGGCCATTTCAAACGGCGCGGAGAAAACCCAATCCAATCGCAGCTCACTTCTCCCACCTGGCAAAAATTGTACGCCGCCTACCCGGACCTGCGAAAGAAATCCCGCCCGAGCCCGACGCTGGGGCACCAATGACACAGCCAACCGTCCGAAGTCCGAACAAGTGGAATACAATCATGCTTTTCAAACCTTTGGAGAAATTATGAAACTCACAGTATTTGCAATAATAGGTCTTGGTTTGTCTTCTCTAGGAGTCGCCGATGATACGACCGTTGAATTTGGGAAGATTACTTCCGGCGCAGCGGGTACGAAACTGACCACCATTTCCAGTCAAAACAATGATGATGGCCAGGGACGGTTCCATGGCTTCGCTGTTGTGGAAAAGAGCGATTCTATGAGACTCGACTTGGTGAAAGTTGCGGCAATCGCGCGACCGGAAGTCAGCGTAAAACTGGAAACCACGGAAGCCATTTCGGGCGGATTCGCAGACTCAAATGTTGTATCGGGCACTTGGCAGCGTCCCAACGTAATTCCTACCGTTGGGGCCTCAAACAGCACCGAGTGTTCCGTTTCTTGGACGGATGCTATCGGCGCCTTGCCGCAGCCAGACGGAATTGACGCTTTTTTTGACGGCTATTACTGCATGACGTCCGGTGCCTCCTGCACTCCTGGAACTATGTTCTCTCGGTATTTTGGCTCGGGTGGACCAAGCTCGGTGCCGGATGGGGAACGTATTTGTTACAACGCCGGAACCTACGGTTACTACAATAGCGGCAGCGGTACTGAATACAGCCTACAAGGCGAGACCAACGTCACGTGTACCAACATTTGCATGTAATTTAATGTGTCGCACGCTTCCCTTTCCGGGGAGGCGTGCGCCCCCAAAAAGCCGCCTGTCGAAATCGCCTTAAGGGAAAGTTGAAAAAAAGTGGGCCAGCGCGGACTCGAACCGCGGGCCCGCTGATTAAGAGTCAGCTGCTCTACCAACTGAGCTACTAGCCCACACTTTCTTTGAAGAAGCACCTCGTATAACCTCCTGCCCGCGCAAGTGCAAGTTACGTGGAGGCAGCTATGAATTCGTTTACGGAATACCTTTGGTTTGAGACCCCGCAGCGCCAGGCCCTGGTGAACATCACCGACAGACTGGGTGATTTGGTCGAAAAAAGCGGCATTCAAGAGGGAATGTGCCTTGTTTCGGCCATGCACATCACGGCCGCCATCTGGGTCAACGACGAAGAGAGCGGTTTAAAGAAAGACCTCTTCAAATGGCTAGAGGAGCTTGCCCCCGCAAAACCAGATTATCTGCACCACCAAACCGGCGAGGACAACGCCGACGCCCATTTAAAGCGCACTTTGCTGCACCACCAGGCGATTCTGCCCATCACTAAGGGAAAGCTCGACGTTGGGCCTTGGGAGCAAGTCTTCTACGCGGAATTCGATGGCCAGCGACGCAAGAGAGTCGTCATCAAAATACTCGGAGAGTAAGACCGGAAAGACTCTCCGCGAAACGCGACACCACTCGCTACGCATCGCGTTAAAGCGCAAAAATCTTCAGACAACTTGTCACACTTCTGGCCCTGGAGCAGTCCGTCATTTGACAAGAAGTAATTGACTTGGCGCATGGTAGAGAGTTTTTTAACCCAAGTACGCTACAGCACACATGGCCTCTTAGATGGTCCACAACTTGCAATTAACCAGTCCGGAACCTCAGGTGAAGTGTGCGCGATAAATCAAACGAACCCAAAAATCGGGTGCCGGACAGGCTTAAGAATTGGTTTCACTCGGCCAAAAGCCGGGGCGCCGATATTTTCCGCAAGTCGCGCGTTTCCAAATTAGGCGATCGGATTCCACGCAAGTGGAAGGACATGGATTTTGATCTGCGCAAGCTCCAATTGGGAGATGTCTCGCAGTTCACCAAGTACCTCCACTGGGGCCTTATCGTCCTAGCCATTTTTTTCGTGGCCGAATTTGCCGCCCGCATGACGGGCCTTTGGTTGAAGCCTGGATACGTCCCGCCTCCACCCGCGCCAATGGCCAGCACTCGCAAGTCCGTGCCGCAGGGCGAATACGAAGCGATTTTGAGTCGGAACATGTTTAACGTCGAAGGCACCATCCCAGAACCCTTCGATCAGGGGCAGCTAGACTGCTTTAGCCAGGCCCGCCTCTCGACGCAGCGACTGGTTTTGTTGGGAACAATCGTCATGAGTGACGAGAAATATTCCGTTGCGCTCGTGCAGGAAGAAGGCGCGGCGAATAAAGAGGCCGTTCGTCAGGGCGATACTTTTTCCGGATCGAAGCTACAAGCCATGAAAGTGGAGCGTAAACGCCTCTGTTTTCAGGTAAAAGCCAGCCAGGACCTTGAGTTTATCGAGATTCCCGATGCGGATGGAATGGAAGGCGCCAATCCGTCGCTCTCCTCGATGAATCCTAGCGACGGTATTACGCCGGTCTCTGAGGATAAGTTCATGGTGAACCAGAACTTCCTGGAGAAGAATATTTTGAATCTGAATGAGATTCTACAAACCGCGCGAGCGGTACCTTATTTAGAACCCGGCACTGGCCAGTTTAAGGGGTTCCTCATTCAGTCGATGGACCAAGATTCGCCATTTTCGAAGCTGGGCGTGCGCCAGGGCGATATTTTGACGGCAGTAAATGACATCGTTTTGGACAACGCGGGGAAAGGCTTAGAGGCGTTTCAGCGCCTGCGCAATTCTCCAAAAATTGATTTGGAAGTCATTCGCTCGGGCCAAAGGAAAGCAATTTCCTTTGATATTAAGCCCTGAGTTTAAAGAGGAGCAGATATGAAACTGCTTGGAAGAAAACAAGGACGTTACACCGCTTGGTGGATGGCGAGCCTATTAGCGACGCTGCCCATCTCGGCGGAGCCGCCCAATCCTTTTGCCGCCGGTCAAAACGGCGCACCCGGCACAGACAAAAAGCCGGAATTCTTTGAAGAAGACGAATTTGTGGATCCCGCGGAAGGTGGATTTGATTTAGGTGCGCAGCCGGATATTCCGCCGCCACCCAGCACGCCGCCGCCAGCGCGCGCGGAAGCTCCACCCCCTGCGCAAGTTACCGCGCCCCCGCCGCAGCCCTTGGACAATACTCCCCCGACTTCTCGTCCAGCCCCGCGCTCACGTAGTGCAGCAGCTCCGACGACTCCCACGAATCCGACAATGCCGCCAGCAAAAGCGATTCCTAGAAAATCGCAGCTAGCGGACTACTTGCAGTTGGACTCGTCGGTAAAGGGCCTTCAGGTAAAAAACTTCGATCTTCCTGACAAAGAAATTCGCGACGTTGTTACCTTGATCAGTAAATGGACAGGCAAGAATTTTATTATCGACGCTAAAGTCCGCGGCAAGATCACGATCCTAGGACCCAGCCAAGTGACGTTAGAAGAAGCGTATCAAGCGTTTCTCTCGGCGTTAGAAGCAAACGGTTTAACGACGGTAAAAGCGGGGAAGTTTATCCGCATTATCGAGAGCGCCGAAGCTCGTCGCGCGCCTGTAGAGACCTTTGCCGGTGACTACGCGCCTGATACCGACCAATTCATCACGCGTATCTTCCAGTTGAAGTACATCAACGCGGACGAAGTGCAGAGAGAGTTCCGAGATCTTACGACGCGACAAGGTAAGCTCTTTGCCTACGAACCTACCAATTCGATTATTATCACGGACACAGGTTCGAACATTCGCCGTATCGAAGAGATCCTAGCCGTTCTCGACGTCAAAGGATTTGAAACCAAGCTGCACGTGTTGCCGATCAAGCATACGTCTTCCAAAGCTATCGCCGAGATGCTCGACGAAATTTACAGCGATGGTAAAGCGGGCGGCGGATCGGGCGGCAGCGGTCGTCCTCGTAGCTTCCGCAGAACCGAGCTGGAACGGACGCGCGGCGGTGGAATCATCTCCAAGATTATTCCGGATGAACAAACCAATAGCTTGGTCGTTCTCGCGAATCAGTCCGGCTTCGTACAGCTGAAGCAATTGGTCGCAAAACTCGACGTCAAAGCAGCCGATACTGGCCGCATTCACGTCTACTATTGCGAATATGCCAAAGCGGAAGACTTAGCAGCCACCCTTTCCGCTCTAGCGGGAGGCGGCGGAGCCGCACCTACCGGCAAGTCGACTTCTCGTCGGGCCTCGGTCACTTCTGGCAACACAGCTCCGGGTGGAGCACCAGGAGCGGCGGGTGCAGCCGGTGGCAGAAGCAGTGTATTGGGCGGATCGTCGGGACCTGTCTCGGCGGATTTGGGCGACGGAGTAAAGATTACTTCCGACTCGTCGACCAACTCGCTCGTCATCACTGCTGCGGCCGGAGACTTCAAAACTCTCAAACGTGTCATTCGCAAACTCGATATTCCGCGTCTGCAAGTTTTCGTAGAGACGGCGATTCTCGAAGTGAACATGAATAAAACCACCGACTACGGCGTCAATTTGGCAGCCAGCCAAAAGGGACGTTTGTTTGCCGGCGGATTTATCGGTGATCCGAAGAGTTTAACGAGCTTGCTATCCAATGGCGTGCCTTCTACTGGAATTTCGATTCCAATCGTCGGCGGTCAGAAGTTTAGCAATACGCTTTCGCAGGGTGGCTCTTCCACCACAGTGGAAACCTTTAGCTTCATGGGTCTGCTGCGCTTAATCACGGCGAATTCGAGCACCTCGGTGCTCTCGACTCCGCAGATCATCGCGCTTGATAACGAGCCTGCCGAGTTCAAGGTGCTAGATGAAACCCCAGTGCAGACTTCCTTTGTCACCGGGCTAGGCGCGGCTGGGGGCGGTGCGGGCTTTGCTGCAGGGCAGGGAAACATTGAACGACTCAAAACGGGTATTGAGATCAAGCTCACCCCGCATGTGAATGCGGCCAGCAAGCAAATCCGTCTCGAGATCGAACAGAAAATCGACAGCATCAAGAATGCCGGATCCGTTCCGGGAAGCTTGCAAGGCGTTCAGATTGCAACCACTTCGCGCGAAACGAACACCTCGGTGGTCGTGAAGAACGACGACTTCGTGATGCTCGGCGGTTTAATGTCCGACAAAGTCGACGAGAACGTGACCAAAGTTCCTCTGCTTGGGGATATTCCGATTCTGGGATGGCTCTTCAAAGCCAAGACCTACGAAACGGTGAAAACCAACTTGGTGATCTTGTTGCGTCCCAAAATCATCGGCACCAGTTTAGCCAGCGCTAAACTGATCGATAAATCTCTCGAGAATCGTAAAAACTTCTTAGAGAAGAACATGGGCGAAGAAGAGATTCACAAAGAGGGCGTTGGGGCGATCAAAAAAGATCTCGAACGCCAGTCCAGTGCGGAAGAACAAGATCCTACAGAGCGTTACCGTAACAACGAAAACGAAAACGAAAACGAAGACGAAGAAAAAGTCGAAAAACCGAACGAAAAGTCGGGAGACAATTCGTGAGCAACGTCAGCGAGGCAATCAAGAAAGTCTTCCGCCAGGAAAGCAAACTGGGACAGATTCTTCTGTCTCAAACTTCACTGACGGAAACGCAGCTTGTTGAAGCCTTAAAAATCCAGAACGAAAAGGGCGGTAAACTGGGAGAAATCCTGGTGCAGCGTAAGTTTCTGCAGCCGCACGAAATCTTGGTTGCCTTGGGACTCCAGCTTGGACTCCCAACAATCAAAGAAATCGATATCGCCCATATCAATCCGGAATGGGTGGCAGATCTGCCCATCGCTTACGCGCGCCAACACGAAGTACTGCCGGTGGCGATTGATGAACTCTACGTTACGGTAGCAATCTCCGATCCGTTCAACCTGCAATGTATCGACGATTTACGAGTCATTTTCCAAAAAGACATCAAAGCCGTCCTCTGCGAAAGCAAAATCATTCTTGATTCCATCAACCGTGTCTACGAGCGCGTGAAGCAAAACTTCATGTCTGAGATGGAAGAAGAATCTTCAGGCGATCTCAATTACGACTTAGAAGAGCCCGTGGACTTATTGGAAGCCTCCGAAAATGATGCTCCTATTATTAAGTTCGTAAACAACGTGCTTTTTCGCGCCATCAAAGACAAAACTTCCGACATTCATATCGAGCCGTATGAGCGCGACATGGCGGTCCGTTTCCGTGTCGACGGTGTCTTGATGGATATCGTCCGCACGCCCAAAGCGTTCCACGCCGGCGTTTCTTCTCGTATAAAGCTAATGGGCGAACTAGACATCGCTGAGAAACGACTGCCGCAAGACGGTCGTATTAAAATTAAAATCGCCGGCAAAGACGTCGACATTCGTCTCTCGGTAATCCCCACAGCGCACGGCGAGCGCCTCGTACTTCGTATTTTAGATAAGAGTAGTGTGCGCTTAGACTTAGAAGACCTTGGATTCGAACCGCCTGCGATTAAAGAGATCAACAACTACATCAACAAGAAGCACGGTATCTTCCTCGTCACCGGCCCTACCGGTAGCGGTAAAACCACCACGCTCTATGCTTCACTCAGCCGAATCAATTCGGTCGATCGCAATATCATCACCGTCGAGGATCCTATTGAATATGATTTAAAAGGCATTGGACAAATTCAAGCCAATCCTAAGATCGGGCTGACTTTCGCGTCCGGCCTACGCGCTATTCTGCGGCAAGATCCTGACGTCATCATGGTGGGAGAGATCCGGGACAAAGAAACAGCCGAAATTGCGATTCAAGCCTCGCTTACGGGTCACTTGGTCTTCGCAACGATTCACACCAACGATGCTCCGGGCGCCGTCACTCGCCTTGTCGATATGGGCGTGGAACCTTTTCTAGTATCCTCTTCGCTGCTTGCGGCGATCGCGCAGCGCCTGATCCGAAAAGTTTGCAAACGTTGTGTGGAATACTACGTCCCGCAAGAGATCGAGTTGGAGAATCTTGGCTTGGATCCAAAGGCCTTCGCCAACCAAAAAGTCCCCCGCGCAGTCGGCTGCGCAGAGTGCGGCGGAACAGGTTACCGCGGTCGAATGGTCGTGTACGAAATCATGCCGATTGACGACGATATCCGCGCACTTATCATGGAAAAAACCGACTCGTCCGTGCTCAAGCGCGCTGCTGAAAGCAAGGGGATGGTCAATTTACGCAATTGCGGCATTCAAAAAGTTTTGGACGGGGCGACCACTCCCGTGGAACTGGTTTCCGTCACACAAGAATAAACTATGCCTCTATTTGAATACAAAGGCGTCGGACCTGCCGGAAAGCCCGTCAAAGGTTCGATTGAAGCAGATTCTTCCAAGTCCGCGCGCATGCGGCTAAAGCAGCGTGGCGTTTTCACCACCGACATCAAAGAAAAAAGCGGCAAAGCCAAAAAAGAAGAGACAGCCACTTTCAAAATCGGCGGCGGCGTGGCGCTCAAGCATCTCACGTTGATGATGCGCCAGCTGGCCACCTTGATCCGCGCCCGCATTCCTCTCGATGAATCCCTAAGCGCGCTGGTCGAACAAACTGACGACGCCCGACTAAAGTCCATTCTTTCGCAGATTCGCGAAAGCGTGAACGAGGGGAAGTCTCTCGCCGACAGCTGCAAGATGTTTCCGCGCGTCTTCACACCGATTTACACCGCCATGATCAAGGTGGGCGAGGCCTCCGGGAATCTTGATCTCGTGCTAGGCCGGCTCGCCAAGTTCACCGAGGGCCAATTAGAACTTCGCAACAAAGTCTTTGGCGCCCT
>JALHPX010000019.1:1140-15932 GCA_022842225.1 bacterium | reverse complement strand
AAAACGTGAAGCAAGAATTCAGCCCTGTGTATCAAACGCGGCAACACCCTTGGCTTGCTGTGGGCACCTCTGTAGTGGCCGGCGCGGCGGCTGGTGGCTTATTAGCCCGTGCTATCGACGGTGGAGCCCTGAAGAAAGAGAATTTTGCGGGTGCCCTGTCTTACTTTTCAAAATTTAGCGACGAGTATGAGATGGCCAAGAGCCAGCTACTCGCAGCAGGAATCCGCAGACTGGCAACGACTGTAAAGAAAAATTTTCCAGCAGCGATAGAAGCCGTCGATAAAGTGATGACCAGTGCCTTGAGCAAGATCGATTCGACCAAGCAAGCAGGTAGCGGCGAAACGAAAAAGCAGCTTCATTGAACTAAATAAAAATTAGACTTAGGCGTTGTCGGTGCCCGGTCCGGAGCCCGTCTGCCTTTTATTGAGAAAGCCGTACTTCGAGGCTTTCCGATAAAGGGTGACGCGATCGATTCCCAAAATTTCCGCCGCTCGTGAGCGATTGAAACCAACGCTTTGAAGCGTTTCTAGGATGTGCTCCTTTTCCACGTCCTCTAACGACCGCAAGGTGCGCGGCTTTGCTTGCACGGTAGGTGCAGGGAACTGAATTGGGCGACTCGACGTTGTCGACGATGCCGTCTCATCTCCCTGGGCTGCAGCAACTGCTTCCGAGCGCGCTTGGAGTGCGGCCAAGATTTCCGGTGGAAAATCTTCCGGAAAAAGAACGTTGGTAACGGAAAGTGCGGCCGCCCGGCCGAAGGCGTTTTCCATCTCCCGAATATTTCCGGGCCACGAATACGTCATTAAGAGGGCACGCGCATCATCCGAAATACTTAATCCCG
This sequence comes from bacterium, assembly GCA_022842225.1. GTDB lineage: Bacteria > Bdellovibrionota > FAC87 > UBA2466 > UBA2466 > JALHPX01. The sequence continues at coordinate 15,091 of JALHPX010000019.1, read as the reverse complement.
GCTTACCCAGCCGAGTCGCAAACTTTGCTAGGAAAAAATCCATTAAGTCTTGCAAATCCTGCGTACGCGCACGCAGTGGAGGTAGCTCCAAGGTGATCACGCGTAAGCGGTAGTAAAGATCCTCTCGAAACTTTCCTTCTTGAACTAACCCATAAAGATCACGGTGGGTCGCTGCCACCACGCGGACATCCACATGATGCGACTCAGAAGCTCCAACCGGTCTAATTTCTTTTTCCTGCAACGCCCGCAGCAGCTTCACTTGCAGGTTGAGCGAGATATCACCAATTTCGTCGAGGAAAATTGTTCCGCCATTTGCTTCTTCGAATAACCCTTTTTTATTGGCGAGAGCGCCCGTGAAGGATCCGCGCACGTGGCCAAATAATTCCGATTCCAAAAGTGTTTCCGTAAGGGCGCCACAGTTCACTGTGACAAACGGGCGATCAGCCCAGGGCCCTTTTTTATGGAGTGCGTGGGCAACGAGTTCTTTACCCGTTCCGCTTTCGCCGCTGATGAGTACGTGTTCGCGAGTCAGCGCAGCGCGCGCGATAGAGCGGTACACATTCACCATTTGCGGTGACTTACCGACGATAGTGCGCGGGTTTTCCGCCGCAGTGCCAATCTCTGCGGCCTCCATCGGAACCGGGTGGTATTTCACCGCGCGAGCGACCGTCTTGCAGAGATCCTCGCGGATTTCCATGAGGTCCAGTGGCTTGCTTAGATAGTCAAAAGCGCCGTTTTGAATGGCCTGCACGGCCGTATCAATGCTGCCATGGCCCGTGATGAACACCACTTCGGCCTTGGGGTTTTGCTGCTTAATAATAGGGAGCAGAGTGGTGCCATCTCGATCATCCAATTGGATGTCGACTAGGACGACGTTAAAACTCTCGCTCGCCAGCTTGTTCTTGGCGTCCGAAAAGCTGCGGCTAACTACTACTTGGTAGCCCTGTTGCTCTAGAACTCCAGCGAAAAAATCAGCGGTAGCCTTTTCATCATCGATGATGAGGACAGAAGCTTTTTCTAGATTTTCAACTGGGTCGTTGGACTGCATGGGGTTCACCGGATTGCTTTGGCACCATGAATACTTTTATTCAGAAGAATAGCAATGTGAATGTCGGAAATGAGGCTTTTTGCATCTAATCCTTACCGGTTTGCAAGGATCAAACAAAAGGACGCCCCTCTCGAGACGTCCTTTGCTCATTATTTTCGGGAATTCAATTAAGAATTCTTTAGGGCCTCTCAGGAGGCGCGGCGCTCGGCTTCTGGATGGCGATCGCCCCGTGGGATTGCCACTGGGTCGATTTGGTCGTCGTCTCTATCGCCGGTCGAACGAGTTTCCTCTTCGGCTGATTTCTCGACGTCAGAGTTGTAACGTTGATCCAAAGCTGCGGCGGCCGTCTTTTGCTGTTGTTCTTGTTCTGCCACTTTTTGCTTTTGGATAGCCAAGGCTCTGGCTGCACGGGCTCCGCCGCTAGCTTGGCCGCCTTTGCGACCAGCTTCGCGTGCTTCTTCTGGAGTAAATTCGTGGGCGGTGCCAGCTTGGTGAGCGGCCTTTCCACCTTTACTCGCGATTTCTCGCTGCTTTGCGGGGTCCATGGAGGCAAAACCACGGTTACGGGTGCCGGTCTTCGGTTGATTTTTATCTTGTGCCATTTGCACTCCTTCCTACTTGGGTTGATGCTTCTAGAGTTTGCAAGTCGGATGCCACCCCGAAGAGCCTCGGTTCTAGCTAGGAATGACTGAGAGTGCCTCCCCACTGGTGAGTTCCGCAACGTTATGAATGGGAAGTATTGCAATAGCTCATCGTTAGTATCGGCGGAAAAAGAAAAGGCCCGAGGTACAAGTGCACCACGGGCCTTTCCAGGACTAAATTTGGGCTACATCTTTTTGGTCTTTGCAGGTGCTTTGTTCGAAGCACGTGCTGCCTTCTTAGGTACCGCAGGGGCTTGTGCCGCTGCCACTGCAGCACTCGACTTGATGTCGCTAATTTTTGCTCGCAGCGAATCAATCTGGTTATCTAGTTTTTCATCGCGTAGATCCGCGGCTCCCGCTTCTTCCGCAATACGACCGATACCTTGTTCGACCCAAAGCACTGTATCTTCAGGGCTCCGAGATGAAATGTCGCGGGCCTGCTGCGTAAAGAGCAGTGCGCGGCGAGCGAAGAACAGAGATTCATCGCTCTTTTTTGCAATGTCTGCTTCCGCTTTTGGGTTGCTCGAAATTAATTGCTCGGTAGAGCCAATCACTTCTTGAGCATAGCCCAAAGACTTAGGTGCGTATTTCTTCGCGCCTTGAGCAATGGCTTCGTCCAACACGCGTTTTGCGGTATCGAGTTTACCTTTGCGGAGGGCTTTAGATTCGACGGCGGCGTAAGCTTTAATCGCGGCTTGTCGACGATCTAACATGTTATCCAATTTGCCATCCTCCACTGACTTGGTGATTTCGACGAATTTTTCGTCAGCTGCAGCGAGCGATTTGCGAATGTCGTCCAAGTTCGTGGCGCCTGCGCGCACGGCATCTTGAGCAGTTTGGTTTGCACTCTCACGAGCCTTTAAGACATCCTGCACAACTTTTTGGGACGTTTCGGCAATTTCATTGGCGCGCTGAATCTGGACGCGGCCTTCAGCTACACGTTTAAACAGTGTGCGGAAATCCCCGCTCTCGTTCTGACTGGCGCGGGCTTCTGTTAACGATTGCTCAGCACTTGCGAACCAGGTTGGCGCTAAGAGCGGGACGTTGCGTGTTTTTGCGTCTTCAATTTCCGATGACAATTTTGCAATCTCATCGGAAGGATTCTCAGAAGCATTTGGATACACAACAACATCGCTTACGCGGCGTTCATTGGATGCGCAGCTTATTGCTAGCCCAGCCAAGCTTACGTAAATCACCGCACCCACTAATCGATAAAACTTACCATTAGGTTGACCCGTCATTTTGGGACTCATGTTTGAACTCCTTTATAAAAATATTTGATATAACTTCATCTTATGCGGGTACTTTGCATTTGGCGTGCCACTAGTGGTGTGCATGCACTCGTGCTTGCACTCGAACTTTTATACGGGCAGGGTAAGAGTCTTGTTTCAGATTGCATCAAAATCAAAGCGCCTCGGTAGACGTCCGGGTAAGTCATTTGATTGGAAACGCGTTATCGTCGTCATCTGCGCGGTGTTTGTGATTACGTACTGGACCGCGGCGCATATTTTTTTGAATACATCTACATTTAGGGAACTCCTCGATAGCTGGGATGATGGAATTCTGCGCTACGATTGGATCGTGACTCCTGTTCCTGGAGTCGCCTTTGTGAAAGCCGCGGGGATCACGCACCAAGATAAGAACATCCGTTGGATGGTGCAGACCAATTCTGCGTTGATCGTATTTAATCCCCTTGCCTTACTAGCTAAGAAAATTCGCTTTCACCAAGTCTCTATCGCGCGTGCGCGGTTTCGTTTTGTCTTAAGAAAATTGATCGAGGGTAAACGCCCGAAAGATGCGCTGCCTCTTTCTCTGTTCCCCGAGATTCCTTTTAATAAGGCTCCCAAACCCAAAAAGCCCGAGCCGGAAAAGAAGGAAAATTCTGATTCTAAGTGGGGCATACAAATGACAGGCATCTCCATTGGTCGCCTGGAAGAAGCTTGGTTTAATGAGTACCACTATAGTGGTGGCATTGAGATCAAGGGCGGTTTCAAAATTGTGCCCGATAAGAGCGTGGAAGTGGGGCCCGCTGCGGTGGTTTTTTCTCCGGGAGATTTTTTGTTGGGGACAAAACGCCTAGCGGAGCACTTAGAGGGCCGCATCCAGTACAAAATGGATCGCTTTGATCCCGATGCACCGGATTCGGAAATTCTCAAATCAGTTACCGCGTCACTCGATATTCAGGCGCAGGCTCAGAATCTAGAGCCGCTGAATGTCTATTTCTCGTCGATTCCTTGGTTTAAGCTATTGGACGGCGCTGGCAAAATCCATCTGGCGACCCATGTGCGAGAAGGCAAAGTCATTGGCCCGGTGAAAGTCTTTTTCAACACTAATGCCCTGCGCGTGCAAATGGGCAAATTCTTGGCAACCGGTACGGCAAGTTTGGTGTGGGACGTGAAGGACGGCGAAAAGCCAGAAGGCACATTCCGCGGAGATTTGCATGAATCCGATATCACGCACGGCGGAGTGAAAATTCTCCGCGGCGGTAATCTGAGTATCGAAGGCACTACGCCGGATCTGGAGTTTACGAGCCTGTTTAATCGTCTTTCGCTCAAAGTTGCCTTGAAGAAAGCGGTGGCGGAAAAACTCGAAGCCCTCAACGTCTTTCTCCCTAAGTCCACTCCGGTCAAATTGGAGAACGGCAAAGCCGAGCTGAATTTGGAAGTAGCTACCGACTCTCTCCAGCATGGCGAAGATCGCGGCTACTTTGAAATTCAAGGTACTGGGTCACGCGTCCGCATGAAGAAGCAGGTTTTGGGCGGAGATTTAAAGCTGGTTTTGCCCTTTGAGAAAAGCAAACTTTCTAAAGGCGAGTTTCATTTTCGCAACGCGAGCCTAAACTTCTCCAATGCGAGCTTGATCCAAGGCGGCGATAAACAGAGCTGGTGGGCGCAGGTAAAAATTCCCAAAGCGTCCTTGATTGCCGAGCCAACTGCGATTCGCTCCCAGTTCCAAGTGTTGATGAAAAATTCACTTCCGATAGTGCCGCTGGTGACCGGAGTTACCCATGGCGAGACGCTGCTGACTCGTTTAATTTCCGTCGAAAACATTCAAGCAAAAGGTCGTTTTTATGTTTCGCCGTCGGGGTTTGAGGTGTCAGGACTTCACTTTGATAGCTCGAACCTTAAAATCGATGGCTACTACAAAGAAGATTCTGATCTGGCTTCCGCGCGGATGCTGGTCGTTATGCAACCCTTCGCCGTAGGACTTTCGATCATCCAAGGGCAGACGCGGTTGATTTTGAACGATGCGTTCAAGTGGTACAAAGAAGGAGTTACCACCGCCGATCAAATCGAGACCCAGCCTATCGCGGACTAGTGCGTTTCACCCGGCGCCGCATGTACAATAGGGTATGTCAAAAACGCACCGCATACTTTTTCTCGTCGCTGTAACGACAGCACTCGTGATGGGTGGGATTTGCCGCGCAGCATCGGTTATCGAGATTCAAGACGAAGGCCGCCGGCTTCAAGTCGATGTCGCGGGTACGAAGTGGAAGCCAGGACAAGTCGTTTGCGTTATGCGCGATGCCAAGAAGGTCGCGTGCGGTTTAGTCGCTGTGATCCATTCTGGCAAAGGCACCGTGAGTTTGGATTTTAGAAACCAAATGCCGGTGGTAGGCGATCTGGTTCTCTCGGCCTCCGACGCCAAAGTGATTGAAACTGCGCGCAACCGGGCGCCTGCGGCGGCATCCACCACTAATTTTGTTCCCGGCCCTAATATTCGTTTTCGTTCGGGCGGTAGAGATGAATGGTTTTTATCGGCCCGATCGCTTTGGGACATGGATCAGATTTCCGTAGGAGGAAGTTTGGAGCGGTTTGTTTCGCCGCGCGTAACCTATGGCATCGAAGCCATGGTTTACGACGTCGCTAATCAACAAACTGAGATCTCTGGTTACAGTGTCCTTTTACGCCGCACCTTTCGCGCGAACCGGCAGTTCACCGGCATCTCGGCTTCGATAGGGGCTGGGGCCTATTTTTTTAAACTCGGAGCGGCGGGCGCTGCCAAAACATCGTTTGGCATTGAAGGCACGGCCGGCTGGTCGATGCGCCTGACTTCGTGGCTCACGGGCTCGGGCACTGTGGGGGTAGTTTATATTTCTCAGCCCAAAAAAGACGGCATTGATATCGGAGTTTTCCATACTTTGCGCCCGATTTTCGGGATATCTTTGGGTTCATCGTTTTAGTAGACTTCCAAGCCATGGGATGGGGCGTGATTCGAATTCGTAAGGTCCTCAAGCGACTCGTAGCTCGCAATCAGATGGAGCAAGATCTGCTCAATACGCTGGTTGGACTCGCAGAGTCTGTGGTCGGCCATGCAAGTGACTTAGCCGTCGCCGCCTCGCTCGAGTGGGGCCGGGTCTCTGCCTCCCTTCCCGAATCGCATTCTTTTCCCGAAGTTTTTAATTCCGTGCCGGAAGATGTAAAAAACGACTTTTATCTCCTGGTGGAAGCGGTACAGGTGTTTCAGTCCATCCATGGTCCCAAGCACCTTGAGCCGGGTGGGGAAGACTGGTTGGTTGAACTCAAACGCATTCGCGACCTGTGTACGGGAACCGGATTTCGCACAGCTTTTTAAGAGCTTAGCGACGAGCTTTTATGGGCGTTGACCCCTATCCCAGGTTAAGATACCTAGGAAAGATCGTATTCCAAAAATAAATGAAACTGCGCACAAAAAAGAAATCTCCCAAGTACATTTTCGTAACCGGGGGGGTTCTCTCCTCTTTAGGTAAGGGCCTTACAGCCGCTTCCTTAGGCGCTCTGCTAGAAAACCGCGGCCTCAATATTACGCTGATGAAAATGGACCCGTATCTGAACGTAGATCCGGGCACCATGAATCCGTTCCAGCACGGAGAAGTTTTTGTCACCGAAGATGGCGCGGAAACCGATTTGGATTTGGGCCATTACGAGCGCTTTACCAATGTCTCTTTGAAACGCGAAAACAGTGTTTCAGCCGGTCAGGTTTACGAGACTGTTATCGCCAAGGAGCGCAATGGCGAATACTTGGGCGGAACCGTCCAAGTCATTCCGCATATCACCGATGAAATTAAGCAGCGCGTGCGCAAAGTCGCCGAAGGCAAAGACGTCGCGATCATCGAAATTGGCGGCACTGTGGGCGATATCGAATCGCTGCCGTTTTTAGAAGCCATTCGTCAGTTTCGGTTTGATGCCGGCGAAGAAAACGTTTTATTTATTCACCTCACGCTGGTGCCCTTTTTGGGGCTCAGTGGCGAATTAAAAACCAAGCCCACGCAGCACAGTGTCCAGAAATTGCGCGAGATTGGTATTCAGCCCGATCTGCTACTCTGTCGCACCGATCGGTTTATTCCCAAAGACATTCGAGCCAAGATCGCTCTGTTTTGTAATATCAACGCGGACCTCGTCATCACGGCCAAAGATGTAGCCAACATCTATGAAGTGCCGATGATGCTCTACGAACAAGGTCTTGACGAAAAGATCTGCAAAAAATTAGGACTGTCGCAGCGTTCCCGTGGGCTTCAGAAATGGGCCAAAGTTGTAGAGACGCTTTCGAAGCCAAAAGCCGGCCCAATCCAAATCGGTATCGTCGGCAAATATGTGGATTTGAAAGAGTCGTACAAGAGTGTCAGCGAAGCGTTGGTGCACGCGGCCATTGCGAATCAGTGCAGCTTGGACATTCAGTACATCGACTCCGAAAAGATCACGGCTTCAAACGTCGAGAGTTTACTTGGTGGGTTGTCTGGGATTTTGGTTCCGGGCGGGTTTGGCAATCGCGGAGTCGAAGGCAAGATTTGCGCGATTCGTTACGCGCGCGAAAACCAAGTTCCTTATTTGGGAATTTGTATTGGACTGCAGCTCGCGGTTATTGAATTTGCTCGCCACAAATGCGGCATCGCAAAGGCCACGAGTCGTGAGTTTTCCAACACCGGCGAATTCATTATCGACTTAATGGAAGATCAGCGTCGCGTAGCTCGCGTCGGTGGCAGCATGCGCTTGGGGTTGTATGAGTGCAAACTCACTCCAGGAAGCTTGGCTGAAAAGGTGTATGGAAAACGCGTCATCCAAGAGCGGCACCGCCATCGCTATGAAGTGAACAATCACTATCGCAAAGTTTTAGAAGATTCCGGTATCGTGTTCTCTGGTCACAACGCCGAGATGGGCTTAGTGGAAATGATGGAAATTAAAAACCATCCTTATTTCCTGACGTGCCAATTCCACCCGGAATTCCGTTCCAAGCCATTTAGCCCGCATCCGTTGTTTGTGGGATTAGTAAAAGCTTCTGTCGAAAAAGATCAGGCTAGAGGAAAGTCTAAGCCTGCAGGCGATTCATTGAAGAAAAATGGATCGACCCGTGCCCGCCTCTCTCGAGGGGGCACGAAGTCACAACCATCAGCCACCCTTTAGGGCGCGATCAATTTTGTCCTTAAAGCGTTCGAAAGGCTGAGCGCCTTGCAACAAGCTGCCGTTGATAATAAACGACGGAGTCGCTTGGATGCCTAGGGCTTCCGCTTCTCGCTTGCTGTTCATCACAATGCCGTCGTGGCGTTTCGTGGTGTAGCACTCTGTGAATTTCGCTAAGTCCATCCCTAAAGTTTTAGCGTACGTTTTGAGATCCTCGTCGCCTAACTTGGTTTGGTTGCCGAACAGTGTGTCGTGGTATTCCCAAAACTTGCCTTGCTCGTTAGCACAATGCGAGGCCAACGCTGCTGGCGTTGCCCGATCATGCGAAGGAAGTGGCATATCGCGGAACACGATACGCACTTTGTCGGGGCCGTAGGTGGATTTGATTTCGTTCAACACGGGCACAGCGCGCGAGCAGAATGGGCACTGAAAATCCGAGAACTCGACAATCGTGACCTTGGCGTTGGCATTGCCCCAAGATGGGTAGCCATCGGCTTTTACCGTCAGCTTGGGCGATTGCGGCTCAGAGATGTGCATTTTCACACCAGACTGTTCGCGCAATTTAGCGACGTAGGCCGTGCGCTTGTCCATCCGCTTGCGGTACTTCAGATATTCCTTCACATCATCTTTTTTGATCCGAGGATCATTCAGACTGAGGTTTTTGGATTTCAAAAAATCTTCGATTTCCTTGTCAGTCGTATCTGCAACTTCTCCACCCGTCTCTTTTTCTAAAAGAGCTTCACGAGAGAGATTTTGCTTTTTGGCTTCCGATTCGACCAATTGCATTTCAACGAAGTCGTTGATCGATTGTTCTTTGAGGCGGAAGAGCTCTTCTTCCAGATCAAAAATGCGGGTGCGAATGGGTGCGAATGCTTCGCCCGCTTTCACTTTGCGTCCGCTGAAGGAGGCAACCACTGTATTGTCATCAAAACTGCTATCACCCGATGGAAATAGGCTCATCGCACCGGCGCCTACGACTACGCCGATTACGCCAGAAAGGACGTAAAGCGCCCAAGCTGGTAGGGACTTTGCTCCCTTTTTATCGCTGTCACTCATTGAAGATCTCCTTAAAAATTAAGAGCCTTAGCCTATCAGAGATTCCCTGCTTGAAAACTCTTTTGCTCGAGCCCTTTGCAGGCTTTGCGCGAGGTTTTCCGATAGCAGGCGGGCAGTGAACTCCCAATCATGGGGCCAGTTTAGGCTTTGGAGCGTTGCGTAGCGTTGAGAGGAATGACCGCAGGGCACGATGCCGTCGATAGGTTGAAATCCTTCTAGGTAAACAGCGGCGCCAAAAGTCGTGACCCCACGGCGAATGCCGACGCCAAAAGAGGTGAGCTTGTGGCCATCATGGTAGAGGCCCACCGGAGAAGTGGGACGAGACGTTTGGATGGGGAGAGATGAGGTTCTCTCAATGGCAGACTGGAGCGAAAGTTGAAAAGTTTCCAGATACCCTCGCACGCGCGTGCGGGGAAACACCTGATTCATTTGGAAGACTGGGAAGAGCACTATTTGGCCGGGGCCATGGAAGGTCCATTTGCCGCCGCGGTGGACAGAGCGAATCTGAATCCCGGCTCGCTCACACATTTCTTTCGACCACAAAAGATCCTCTGGTTGAGCAGAAATGCCGGCGGTGAAAGTAGCGGTGGGTTGGGAGGCCAGGATAAATCCGCGCTGAGGATTGGCACGGACTTCGTCGACAAGAGCATCCTGCAACTGCATTAACTCGTCGAAAGCTATGGGCGAGCGTTGTAAAAGTGTCCAGTCCACGGACCAGGGTTTAATCGTCGATGGGTGTCAATGCAAGGGCAGTCTAGTTCTGCTCGGGGAAGTGTGGCTCGACGATATCTTCCTCGCGGAAGCCAGCGCCCAGGTGCAAGATAGCTACGGAAGCATCGTCGCCGAAGTTTTCGACGATTTTCAGGTAGCCCTTAAAGCGTCCTGGGGCGATCCCCAGGCTCATCCCAGTGGCGCGATCGGTGACATCGGTAGCGGGAGAGAAAACCTTGAGCAGAAGCCCGGGGAAAACGCCGCTTTTTCTGCCGCCATTTATAAAAAATTTCTGAAAATCAACGCGTGCAATCCGTCCTGTCCACGCAATGCGGCTGGAGACTTGCGAAATCCCCGACGTTAAACTGCGCAGTGCTTTGAGCACGGCAGATTTTCCTAACTCTGTTTGCGCCGTTACGCTGCGCTGAAAACTTTCCACGCGTTCTTCATTTGCAGTTGCAACAAAATCTCTCCCGTAGAGTTCTTTTTGAGTAATGACGTCGGTGACGCGCATGAAAACCCTTGCGCGTGCTTCAAAGCGTTTGCTGCTTAGGATTCCGATTTCGTCGGCTTGCTGGCGGACCTGGAATTCTTTCAGCGTTCCCGTGATCACGGCATCCGCACCTAACAAGTGCGCGAGCTCCAATTGCCGGGTGGAGGGCTGTCCCAGTCGTCCGGGCATTTGCATTTCGGGCGGAGCAAAGGCGTCGAGTTCTACCAGGGCTAGCTGCGGATTCTGCACCACCGCTGACTTCACTTCCGCCTGTACTGCGTCGTACAACGCTTCTTGCGGAAACTCGGAAGTGTTTTCAAAAGGCAGAATGAGAATGCGTTTTTTGATGGTCGGTTCGTTAGAGACTTGATTGACGACTGGTTTGGGCTTGGGGCTCTCGTGCTCATTGACCGCGGAGGCGCCGACCACTCCGTCGGGGCTTTCGGCAAAATTAGCGCACGACGACAAAGCGAGAGATAAAACACACAGGCCTGTATGCAGGAGAAGGCGGGAGTAAGTTTTCATTTACTCCAGTATCGCACGAGTCGCCGCTCACGGACAGAGGTAGGCCTCGCCATTGACCGTGCTCTTTAGGCCGTCGGTGTCACCGTACAGAAGGCACGCCGTAGTAAGGCGGAATTTTTTTAAGGAGTGCATTAATTTTTGCTCGTGTAGCGCATGTCGACTTGGGAATTGTCCGCTCCTGATGCGGTGAGTTGAAAGCCCTGGAACGCCGTCGACTGCAGGCGCTGTGCGAGCTCCCGGCCTGAGAGTGGACTAAGTACCTGAAACTCAGCTTCGTTGGCTTTGACTCGTTTGGGAACGGCTTGGACTAGGTACTCCAGTTTAGCGAGCGCCATCTTCAGCTTTTTGTAGCTGCGATACTGATCAACGTTTTTGACGACGAGTCGGTAGCTGGTGCTAAAGAGCGTGCCCTTGGAGACAGACTCTTCGAATTTTGTGGCGTAATCCTTAATTAAGGGCTCAACAGCCGCATCGACTTTTGCCGAATCATTCAGATCCGAAACCGAAACTTTAAGGGGGGCTGATTGCACAAAAAGCCGACGACCCTGAGAGAGATTGTAGGTATGGATCTCCGCTCGCATTCCGCAACCGGGTGAACGGCACGTCAGCAGGTGCACCCACACGACAGAATTAAACCCGCCGATACTGGCATATTCCTTTAAGTCAGCCACTTGCGACGGCCCCTCCGCTGGAGACGTCAAGAGCAAGCTGCGATCGCCCACCAAACCCAACTCGGTGTTAAATTTGCGAAAAACTTTTCCCAAGTTTTGAAAGAACGTGACTCCTAACGTCGATTGCCGGGCGACCGCGCCAGTATTTCCAGGCGCATAACTTAATCCGGGAACTTCCGACGACATGACGAACACCGGTCGCAAACTTGCCGAGCCGCGAGCTTTGGTTTCGTTTAGTCGGATAAATCTATTCAAGCCCTCGACGTCTAAATGGCCTGAGAGTTCCAAGTACGGCACGCCGCCTGGAGTGGCAGGAGCACCGCCTGCGTCTTTGCGATTTACTTTGTAATCAAGAATATAACCTTCGGCGAATTCGAGAGTGACCTGCGGGGCATATTCCTGAAACCGTCCGCCTAACGCGCTTCGAAGATAATCCAAAACCACCATTTGCTTGAGACGCTCGATCAAGTTGGCTTCGCCCGACGATTCAGCGGGAGCGTCCGCCGGGGAAGGTTGCGCGGCGGGCAAGGAGCTCGATGAAATCACAAACGGTCTGCCATCTGCCAATAAGCTCTGAGAGCTAAGGGCTGAAAACAGGAGGGCAATTAGCAGGTGAATTCTCGTTCTGTGCATGGCTGCACGGTACCACGGATATTTAGGAAAAATCCACGCTCACCTTGCAGCCCGAGAGTAGGTCGGGAAGGGCGGAAACCACTTCGCGTTTGATGGGAATAGAGTGCTTCATGCGAAGTGTCGTATAGGAGCGGTTTGGAAACTGGAGATGTACATAAAACGGCGCGCCTTCTTTGCTGTGGTTCTGCTCCAGGTACTGCTGCAATTTCTCGAGCTGCATAGAGGCGAAAGCGGCTTCACTGGCCTCGATATCGATTCGCATGTGGACTTCGCGCGCCAGCGATTCATAAGCGTAGCGCAGCGGCAGAATGCGGCTATTGCTCTTTTTGGAGAGAATCAACTTAGGAGTGCCTTCACTAATCTCCAATTGGCCTTTGATCCAAATTGGCTCTTGGGATTTAAGGATTTCTTCACTCTCTAGGTAAATGTCGGAAAAGATCACGGCATCGATCTGGCCATGTTGATCTTCTAGAGTGGCAAATGCCATGCGATCGCCTCGGCGGGAGATAAACTCTCGAAGCGAGGAGACTTCCACGCCGATATAAACATCCGTGCCCGTTTTACCTGTCTGGCACTGCTCAATTGTCTTAGTCGTATAGCGATTGAGTTCGCGCTTAAAGCCATCAAGCGGGTGTCCAGTGACAAAGATCCCGATGGTTTCCTTCTCGTATTTCAATTCTTGAAGGCGTTCCCAAGGTTTCTCGTCGGGATAAGTGACCTTGCGGCTCTCAAACGCGTCAGCGGTATCGTCGCCAAAAAGATCCGCAAAGCTATTTTGATTGGAGTCGCGAGTCTTCTGCGCATCACTCCCCATCGAGAGAGCCTCATCGATGGCTTTGAATAGCGACGCTCTGTGAATCTTAAAGCTATCGAGGGCGCCCGCTTTTACAAAAGCTTCAAGCACGCGCTTATTGGCCGTTCGCGTATTGGCGCGGGAGCAGAGATCAAATAAATCCTGGAACGGACCGCCCTCTTTACGCGCCTCTAAAATCGAATCAATCGCCAGCTGTCCCACACCTTTAATCGCGCCCAAACCAAACCGAATCTGATTCCCGGGAAGGACCGTAAAGTCGGTATTACTTTCGTTGATATCCGGTGGCAGCACGGCAATGCCTCGTCGCTGCGCATCAGCAATGTACTTGGTGATCTTGTCGGTGTTTTCACGTTCTATTGATAGCAGGGCTGCGAAAAATTCTACGGGATAGTGGCACTTGATGTAGGCGGTTTGACAGGTGATGAGCGAATAAGCGGCGGCATGGGATTTGTTGAAGCCGTAGCCCGCGAATTTCGCCATGAGATCGAAAACGAATTCGATCTTTTCTTTGTTAAATTTATTCTTGGTCGCGCCTTCTACGAAAATGGCTTTTTGCTTGGCCATTTCCTCTGGCTTTTTCTTACCCATCGCGCGACGGAGCAAGTCGGCGCCGCCGGCAGTGTAACTCGCCAGCCGCATCGCGATTTGCTGCACTTGTTCTTGGTAGACGATAACCCCGTAGGTTTCCTCGAGCACCGGGCGCAGTTCTTCAAAATCGTACTTCACGGCGACTTGACCGTGCTTACGCGCAATAAAGTCGTCGACCATTCCGCTCTCCAGCGGGCCGGGACGATAGAGCGCATTACTTGCCACGATGTCTTCGAAGCAATCGGGCCGGATCTTTTTCATCAGATCCTGCATCCCCGAACTTTCTAGCTGGAACACTCCCAGGGTGTCGCCCTTGGCCAGCATCTCGTACATGGGTTTATCGTCGAGGCGGATCTTACTGACCGAGAACTTATCCTCTGGATGCCCCGCTTGG
>JALHPX010000019.1:0-1130 GCA_022842225.1 bacterium | reverse complement strand
TGGATCAGCTCTTCTGCGCGTTGCAGGAAGGTCAGGGTTTTTAATCCCAAGAAATCGAATTTAATCAGGCCAATGCGATCGGCATTGTTCATGTCGAACTGGATCACCAGTTCGTTATTTTTTCCCCGGTAGAGCGCGCAATGCTCCACCATGGGGCGATTGGAGATGACAAGTCCCGCGGCGTGAATCGAAGCGTGGCGCGCAAGCCCCTCTAAATTGCGACAGATCTGAAAGAGCCGCGCCATGCGGGGGTCTTTCTCGGTAAGCTGACGTAAGCGCGGCTCCTGTGCAAAGGCTTCTTCCAGAGTAATATTGAGCGTCTCGGGAACGAGCTTCGACATCTTATCTACTTCGGGAGCAGGAATTCCGAAAACGCGGCCGACGTCACGGATCACGCCGCGCGCCTGGAGTTTTCCAAAAGTGATGATCTGCGCTACGGAGTCTTTGCCGTATTTCTCCGAAACGTAATGGATAATCTGATCCCGCTTATCCATGCAGAAATCGACGTCAAAGTCAGGAAGCGAGATCCGTTCCGGATTGAGGAAGCGCTCGAAGATCAGTCCGTGTTCCAGAGGATCTAAGTCGGTAATTTTCAGGCAATACGCAATCAAGCTACCCGCGCCCGAGCCGCGGCCAGGACCAACGGGAATGCCGTGGTTCTTGGCGTGGCGAATAAAATCCGCCACGATCAGGAAGTAGCCGGTGAATCCCATATCGATGATGACTTTGAGTTCCACCACTAGGCGATCTTCGTATTTCTTTAATTCCTCAGGAGTAAGCTTGCGTGAATGCCTTTCCTCAAATTCGGCAATGCGATCCACTAGGCCTTCGCGCGTCCACTGCTCGAGATGCTGGTCCGCTGTCATTCCCGGCGGTGGATCGAACTTGGGGAAGTGATAAATTTTCTTTCCCTTTTCGTCGTTAAACTTAAATTCAAAATTGCAGCGCTTAGCGATCTCTCGCGTGTTGGCCACTGCCTCGGGACAGAAACGGAAGTCTTCCACCATCTGCGCTTGCGGCTTGAAGTAAAATTCGTCGCTCTTGATGCTCGAGCCCGAGTCGTCAAGAGTCTTACCCGTTTGAATCGCCATCAACACTTCTTGGGATATAGCGTCTTCTTTCTTGAGGTA
>JALHPX010000018.1 GCA_022842225.1 bacterium | reverse complement strand
GCGAGCTATTGTTTTCTGCCCGCCATTAAGAGTCTGATTTACCTTCGACGGGTGATGCCACGCAGAAAGGTGGCCCAGGGTGATTGGCTGCATAGTTTAAGTATAGGCCGAACGCAGAGCCGAACAAAGGCGCTAATCGTCGGATTTAGCTTCGCCTTCAGGAGCAGGCGTCAAAGCGGCAGGCTTTGGAACGTCTTGAGGAAACTGCGCAGTAGCGGGGAACCGGAAACTGCGAATGGTGCCCATGAATTTCTTGCCCGTATCCTCTTCGCCGTTGTGAACGACTTTGGCGCCGGTTGCATTGCCTAGAACCACTTTGATCTTTTGATTGGCAGTGTACTGCTTCTTTTGGCCAGGGGAGAGGAAGAATTCCACCGGGGCGTCGTTGTCGGTAACAACTTTCACCCAGGTGCGTTCCGCGCCCTCGATTTCAATATTGTGAGCGGCTTGCCCTGGTTGGGGTGTTACGGCCGGAGCAGCGGCGTTCACCACAGGGGCCACTGCAGCCACGGTGGGCGCGGCAACGGGAGCCGCGGGTTGCGCCTGATTGGCCACGTTTCGCGTATCGCCTGAATCCACGGGCTTTGTGTCCGCCACCATCTCTACCTGAGTGGGCACGGATTCCGCCGTTGTGGCGTCGGGTGAGTCGGCGTTTTTACCGACTTGAATCAAAAGCAAAGAGACACCAGCGACTAAGAACACGCCGGCTGCTGTCATTAATTTGGGCCAGGAGGGCAGCTGAAACTTGCCCATGACTTCGGAGGCTTCGCGCTGGTGCGTGCGATGCGAGCCAAGACCCGCTGGTGCTGGGATCGAGCGCGCAATCGGCGCTGCGGTGGCATTCTCGCCCGTGGCAGCGGCATTTGCTTCGGCGTCGAGGCCAGCTGCCTCAGCGTATTTCTCGATAGTTTCTTTGGGACTCAGTCCAACATACTTGGCATAGGCGGTGATAAAGCCACGAATGAAGGGCTCGGGCGGTAGTTTTTCCATTTTTCCCGATTCCAATAACTCCAAGTTATGGAGATGGATCTTGGTAATGGAGGCAATCTCTTCGAGACGAATGCCCTTTTTTTCCCGGTGGGATTTTAAGTAATGTCCGAACTCTTCCATGGCGTCCAAATTCTACGGAAATTAAGGAGCATCCGTCCAGCTCCTTCTTCTTCGGAACGATGGAAAATTTTCTTAGCGAAGAAACTTCAGGACTTCGTTGGAGCGATCCACGTAGGGACCATCCTTGTGATGTTCAATCAGGCGTTCAAAATGGTTCTTTGCTTGGCGTTTGTTGCCTAGCTTCATATTGACCAGCGCAAGCTTGTAGCGGCCTTCCTGATAAAGAGGGCAGTGCGTCACGGACTTTCCAAAGTACTCTGCCGCCTTCTTGTAATTCTTCTTTTTAGCGTACACATCGCCCATATTCTTGTTAGCCAGGCAGAACATCGGGGCAATATCGACGGCTTTTTGGTGGCTACGCAGAGCTTGATCCAAATCACCCAATTTATAATAGGCGTACCCCATATTCGTCAGAGCGTTCTCCGGAGTGAGGTAGCTATCCACTTCCGCGGCCCGTTTAAAGTAGGTAATCGCTTGGCGATATTTCTCCTGCCGGTTCAATAGAACGCCAATGTTGTTAAAGACTTCCGGGTAAATCGGCTTGAATTGCAGCGCCTTTTGGAAGGCTTCCATGCTCTTTTCGTAGCGGCGAGTTTCCAAGTAAATCAGCGCCAGGTGGTTATAAGCGGCTGGCATTTCGGGATCGATTTTTAAAGTCTCGTGGATCTCTTCAATCGCCTTGCCGTATTGGCGCTGGTTGAAGTGATTGGTCGCCATTTGCAGGTGCACCTGCGCCTGCTGCGTATCCTTTGGCAAAAGGGTGGAGCACCCAGAGGTCAGGGCTAATAGGCCTAAACCCGAGAGAAAAAGTGACTTAAAATGAGGAGAAGTGACATTGCGAGTCATGCTTCGCTCCTTAGGCGCGCTCAAAGCCGCGCTGGCGTTAGTTGGGGGTGTGAAGTTCGGTGGTGCGATAACTTGAGTACTAGTATACCAAGGTCTTTGCAGCTTTGAGCAGTATCTATCAAAAAAATAACGGACCGCATCACCGATGCGATCCGTCGTCAAAATACCTGTCGTTGCGAACGCAACCGGCCAGTCGTTGCGAAGGCCCAAGGGCCTCGGCAATCTTACTTGCCAGCGACTTTCAGCAGCTCGACTTCAAAGATCAGCTTGGACTTCGGAGGAATCACTCCTGGAACTCCGCGCTCGCCGTACGCCATGTCAGAAGGAATGTAGAGCATGCGTTTTTCGCCCTCTTTCATGCCTTCTACGCCGACATCCCATCCGGAGATCACTTGCTTCGCGCCGAGTAAGAAAGTGAATGGTTCGCCCCGTTTTTTGGAGGAATCAAACACCGTTCCGTTTTCGAGTTTGCCTTCGTAGTGAACGGAAACTTGGTCATTGTCCTTGGCAACTTTGCCTTTGCCGACAGTGATGACTTCGTATTCCATGCCCTTTTTGGTTTGGCGTTTTCCGCCAGCGGCCTTTTTAGGAGCAGCTTTTTTCTCTGCTTTTTTCTCTGCCTTTTTTTCGACCTTCTCTGTCGTTTCGGTCGATTTCTCGACGGCTTTTGCTTCTGCTGGAGCCTCTGTTCCTTCTTCCGCGCGAACCGGAATCGAAACGGAGAGAGCAAGCACCAACGAGACAGTTGCTAAAGACAAACGTTGAAAACAATTCTGCATAAATTCCTCTAATCCAAAGTTGAGGCGCTAGTTTATTCCCAAACGCACGGAAATTAAAGCTCGCATCTCGGACAACGTGCTTTCATCCAGGCTAACGTTTACCGCGAGTTGCTCCAGCGTTTTGAGAGTGGGAGCAACAGCGGCTCCAGGAACTGCGCGCACGAAACCGCGTGCATTGGTCTGCACTTGTTCGGAAAACGAACCGGGAGGCAAAGTGCCTCTTAATTGCGCTTCAATCAAAGGTGCAATCGCATTCTCCAGCGGCTCCAATGCAGCTGCCCCTAAAATCGCTGGCACAATGACGACGAGTCTTGCACCGATTTCGCGGTATTGCTGAATTTCATCTCCGCTGAGGCCAGAGCTTTTCGATTTGGCTTCCAATTCAGTGGTGAGCGTCACAGCTGCTGTCGAGACAATCTCAAAAAGATCGTTGCTGATAGGAGTGACGCCAACTGTTTTGGAGATCTTTTTTCCGACGTAGGGAACGTTGAGAAATTCAACTTCCGCTCCACCGATGTTTTTCTTATACGAGCCCATTTTAAAGGTGGGCAGCAACATTCCTAAATCCGCGGCTAGTTGCGTATCAGGATATTTTGCCAGAACCGCTTTGGCAGCATTCACGCGGACCGATGGCGACAAGTCGGTGTCGATCATCATGCTATGCATGCGAGCGATCTTTTGCATATCTTCAGTGTGATGAATCGCTTGATTGGTGGCTTGTACTTCATCACGGGTTTCTTCCGTGATCTTTTCCATGCTATCGAGCATGCAGCCAGTGAGACTCAACGCCGAAACTCCAGCGACACAAAAAAGCCGAGCAGATTTTAAAATTGAAAAACTAACCATGCTATCCCCCATTACCCATTAATACAGTCAACCCGTCGGGAAGCATGGGCGATATTCGGTAAAGCTGTCAAGACGACGAGGGTCTGGCTAGAAATAGGCGAATAACCCGCCAGCGTATTCCCAACCATCGGGGAGCCTTGCTACTCGGCCTTCTACAGCGATATCCCACCCTAGGTAATAGCGCACCGCAGCGCGTGATTCGAAGTGAGAGGGCGAAGTCGCGAGGAAGTAATGCCGGTAGGTAGTATCGACAAGTGCTTTCCAATTATTCGCCCACCAAATTCGAAAGCCTAAGCGCGGCCCAATCGCCGGCTGAAACGAGGATTTCGCAGCATCTGGAGCCACCGTCATCTCTCCTTCCGCCAAGAGGTAAATCTCGACGGGGAAATTTCTAATCGGTGCCTCGGTCACGCCGATGCCTCCGCGCACATGGCCCGCCAGGCAGTTAGAACAAAACTTTTCCCGTGAAGTGCGCATGCCTACATCCACACTCCAAGACCATTCCGAGGCATCGCTAAATGGCGGCAGGCGCAGTAATCGAATCGCAGTGAATTCGTCGAGCCAGGGCTTTGGATTGTTCAGGTGAACGCGCCATTTTAGAGAGCCGATTTCAATCGACGTGCTGTGAGGATAATCACCGGTACGATCCAGTAGATCATGAAGCGCGTAGCGAAACTGCGTCGAGATAAAAGCCCCGGGCCCGTCCTGAACCCCAAACTCCGACGACAGTCGCATGTCTTCATGGTGCAGCGTAATTTCCGTACGTGAAACATTGTCGGTCGGTTCGGCAAAGACGGGGAGAGAAACGAAAAGAAGAAAAACCCAAAGCTGCTTGCACATGGGCACTAATCTAACCGGTAATCCCCAAAGGTGCCTATCTACTTTTCGGCCGGAAAGGAACAGGGTGTCCCCAAATACCCGCTACCTTTCCGGCCGAAAAGTAGATGGGCGCCTTGCATCCCACGGTCGTTGTTAGCGCAGCGAAGTAATCCTGCCTAACTTGCTTTTCTTCGGTTCATCGGCTTAGTTGCCCCCATGAAAAGTGCGAACCCCCTAATTGAGACCTCCCACAATATTCCAATGGGCTACATCCTTTGGATCTTCGGCTTCACTGGCGCCCACCGTTTTTATTACGGCCGACCCGTGACGGGTACGATCTGGTTCTTCACCCTGGGAGTGTTGGGAATGGGTTGGCTTATAGACGTATTCCTCATCCCTAGCATGGAACGCGACGCTGACAGCAAATATTCCGCAGGCCCCATCAACTACAATGTCGCCTGGATTCTTTTAACGTTTCTCGGTCTTTTCGGCGTTCACCGCATGTACATCGGCAAATGGATTACTGGCGTTCTCTGGCTCTTGACAGGCGGGCTATTTACCTTGGGTTACGTTTACGATTACTGGACGTGGAACGAACAGATAAGCCAAGCAAATCGTGGATAGCGACCTGTAATCCACCATGACTTAAGGCAGAGCTGCTTGGCAGTAAGCTCTTGGCGAGCACTTTGCAAAGCTTCGAAAGGCCCTGCTGAAGTGCGCGGCATTGTCGAAGCCGCACTCAAAAGCTGCTTGAGTCACAGAAGTTTTACGAATGAGGAGCAGCTCTTGGGCGCGCATCAAGCGTAGGAGAGATCGGTACTCCACAGGTGAAATTCCGTAAGCTTGCTTAAAATATCGTGCAAGCGCCGATGGGTGCACCCGTAAGCTTCTTGCCAGTTCTCCCAGATCCAATTTCGTTTCAAAGCCGCGCGCGATTTGCTTTCGTGCCTTGAAAGCAATTGCATTAGCCTTACAGTCCGCGTCCAGAGAGACGGTTTGCCTAAAACCTAAATTCAATGAGCTCTTTTCACCGGCGACCTCCTGGGGACTTTTCAAAGGGCCGTACCTCTGCCACCAATCCCGATCAAAAGCTTCTGCTCCAATCAGGCTTGGGACGAGTGGGTAAGAGGGTGGCAATGTCGTCAGCGAATAGAGCATTTCAAAGCGCAGTACGCCTTGAGGAAAACGCCAGCGAAGAAGACTAAAGGGCGGCACAAAAACCACACTCCCAGCAGGCAGCGCCCGCCACCCCTGTCGGGTATGGACTTGTACCGGCTCTGTTGTTTCGCTCTGCGCCTCGCGAAAAAGCCCCCAGCCATGGCAATAGGCAATGAACTGCTCTTGGGGATAATCGGATCGGCTCGTGCGATTCATATATAGGCTCTGCGAACCTAATACCTGAAAAAGCGATTCTTTATCCACGCCCTGCACAACAATCCCCGAGCCGCTCTTGCTAGGCATGATGCGCAATCTTTAGAAAACGAAGTTTAATCAAAAAATGCAAAGTCGCTCCCACTAGCTTTCGAGAAAATAAGTTTCGGGTCAGTGTTTGATCCGATCTCAATTCCTTCTTCATTCAAATCGCTCATACCCGGGAGGGCACCGTGCGTCCATTCTTCTTTGAGTTCATGGATCTTGCATACCTCCCCCAGAGCTTTAGACACACTATGCGCGAAATTCTCCAGGTCGCTGACTCGTGGCCTTTTCGCAACTACTACGAATCGGTCGCCCAGCAAGTTCGCACTCGCTGTCAGGCGCGCAAATTTCTATCTGTCGTCGAGTTAGGCGCCGGAACCGCACCAATTGCGCATCGTCTAATGCAGTCTAATCTGGCGGGAGCCCCGCAGGTGGTTGTTTGTGATCTCAATCCCGATCGTGCAAACTACCGACGTATCGGTGCCGCACCAAACTCTGAACAAAAGCTAGTTGTTCTAGATGAAAGCTTTGATTTTTGTAAATCGAGTCGAAAGTGGCCGGCGCCGGCTCTACTCATTTTATCGTCTACTTTTCATCACATTCCCTACCATCTCCGCACAAGTACGCTACAGAACCTGCTTAAAATGGGAGAGGAAATTCTAGTTGCGGAGTCTATCCAGCGAAACATCTTCTCGTTTCTAATGTGTTTCTTTGGGGGGCCACTCGCGGCGCTGGTTACGCCTTTAGCAACAACGGGTGGCTGGCGTGCCCGCGCCCGTCGCGTGTTTTGGTGTTGGTGCGTTCCAATCACTCCCCTTGCGTTTGGTTGGGATGGGATCGTTTCGGTATGGCGTTGCTGGTCCGAGGCCCAATGGCGGGGTTGGGCCTCGCAAGCGCCCGTCCAAGTGCAGTTTCGACAGACCTCCACCACATTCCAAATTGAAATTGCCACCGAAACCTCTGCGGCCCTTGCGTTGACAGGCAGCTAGCAGCCCTCTACAGGTGGGCCTGCATGAAAATCGGTGAAAAAATAACGGTCTCAAAAGACAATGAGCAATCGACCTTTGAGCGACTGAGCTCTCAGGCTTTGCATCTTGAAAAGAGCTTCTTTGAAGGCTGCACTGGGAGAGACTTTCTGGTTACCGGAGAAGGGTGGCTGTTGTGGAATTTCCTAGAAGTAGAATGCGAACTTCGTGTGCTCCATGGTGGCGGCACTGTTCAAATTTTACCGGGTATGCGGTTGTACACGCCTTCTTTCGCTGTGGTTCCGTATGAAAAACATTCTACGGGCAAGTATCGGGTTGAAGCGATTGGCGTCTACGAACGTGATGCCAACCCCTTGGGAGATGAAAGTTTGTGTCTAATGGGCGCACCCGGGGTGTTGGAACGTCAGCCCCACGCCGCGCTTCAGGAAGCCCGGTCGATATTAGTCCGCCAGTCTCTCAAAGCGAATGAGTCTTCTTTAGCTCGCCGCACGCGCGAGGCCATTTGCTCGGACCATGCGCGCAATTCGCCGCTGGAGGAAATTGCACGTTCGTTGAAGAGTTCGAGTTCTGTCGTCTCCCGGCAGTTTAAGAACAGCTACGGTTTGTCGCCCAATCTTTACCGTCAAAAACTGAAATTGGCGGAGTCTATTCGACTGATGTTTGTGTTTGATAAAAATGTGGACGAAGCGGCTCGTCTTGTTGGGTATGAAAGCCGGAGCCAGTTCAATCAAGCATTCCGAAATGCTTACCATACCGCGCCTTCACAGTATGCCGTTTCAGAAGGTCCCAACTAGACGCAAGATTGGTCAAATGGCGACAAGTCTGTAGTGCGTTGTTCATGAGAAAATAGTTTTTCGCGAGTCCTTGCGATCTCCCTATGCAATTAAATGCCAAAGTCGACTTTGATTATGATCGCGCTTTTTGCCGCAGCATTGGCGTTGTCAGCTCGGTAGATCTGAATCTCTTGCGCAGTAAACGTCTGGCCATCGCGGGATGCGTAGGCGTGGGTGGGGCTTATGCCCACGTGTTAGCCCGTCTTGGCGTGGGCGGCTTTCACCTCGCGGACTTGGATTTCTTTGAGTTGGAAAATATGAACCGGCAATTCGGAGCGAGAATGGCCACGCTAGGGCTTTCGAAAGTCGATGTCATTGCAAACGACATTCACCAAATCAATCCGACTGCATTTATCAAAACTTTTTCCAGCGGAATTGATTCAGGCAATGTGCGGCAATTTATATCAGGCGTGGATCTTGTAATAGACGGCCTTGATTTTTTTGCTTTTGAAGCCAGGCGGACTCTCTTTGAAGCCGCCGAAAGTTTACGTTTGCCGGTTTTGACTGCGGCCCCAATTGGATGCGGCGCCACTCTTCTGGCATTTGCTCCCGGAGGAATGTCCTTTGCTCGCTATTTCGATTGGCGCACGGAGGATGATGAACTGACGTTGGCATTGAAGTTTGTGGTGGGTCTTACGCCTAATGGATGGTTCCGCTCCTACGTTGATCCAAGGAGTATCGACTTAAAGGCTAAAACAGGGCCTTCATCAGCCGTCGGCGTTACGTTATGTGCTTCTTTTGTGGGGGCTGCGGCGCTCAAGTGGCTATTAGATCGATCCAAGAGCCCGGTTGCGCCGTACTATTTGCAGTGCGACGCGTATTCACAGCGCTTTAAAAGGGGACATCTTTTCCTCGGAAACCGCCATCCTTGGCGGAAATTAAAAATCTATCTGGCTCGTCGATACTGGCAATCGCGGCGGTGAGCCAATTTGAAGCAATAGGGGGCGTTCATGGAACTCAATCGGGCTATTCCAAACGCAACGGCGGCGTCTGTCCCGATTTCTATCATTCACCAGGTGGTCGATCACGCGCTGCTTGCGCCATCCGGCGACAATTGCCAACCCTGGCAATATGCTTGGAACGGTCAATGTCTTCGCATCAGCCACGTGGAGGAACGTGGTCACCATGCGCTTAATGAGCGCAATCTCGCATCTGAATTGTCTTTAGGCACAGTCTTAACGTCTATAGAAGTATCCGCGCGCTCGGTTGGCTGGGAGCCGGCATTCCATCTAACGAAAGCACTGGGCAGTTTGGGGAACGAACCATGGGTGGAAGTGTTCTTCACTCCGGGTGCCTCCGAAACCGAAAGCCTGCTGAGCGCCCTTGCTCAGCGCTGCACGAACCGCTTGCCCTATCTCAAAAAACCGTTTGATGACGAAGTTTTGCAACGAGTGCACGCCTTGTCGACGCCGGAAGTTCGCGTACGGGCTCTTAAGGTAGAGGATCCGGCACTTGTGAATTCGATCGCCCGCACGGAGTCAATCCTCTGGCAGTGCCGGCGCTATCAAAGTGACTTGCTTAAGTGGATTCGCTGGACCGACCGCCAAACTTTGCAGAGCCGTGATGGATTGGGCTGGCGTCAGCTCGGTGTTTCCTTTGCGCAAGTGCAAGCACTGCGTCCTGCACAGTGGTACCCCTTTCAATCTGTACTCAACAAACTCGGTTTTCTGAGGAGCTATCGAGCTTCCACTCGGCACCTGTTGCGGCAGAGCGCAGGGTTGCTTGTTTTTACCGGCAAGTCGTTCGGTCCGAGAATCGCAGTGAATACGGGACGAGTTGCCATGAGTACCTGGTTAACAGTTACCCACGCGGGTTATTCGGCGCAGCCACTCAGTCTCTCTTCTCTGGGGCTTTTCTATCATCGACTGGGGTTCATGTCTGAAGACCAGGCCACCGTGTTCGATGCTCTCGACGTCATAATGCGTTCCAAGCTTGAGCTTCCAGAGAACGAAAGCGTTCTTTGGATGTTTCGCGCCGGAATCGCACCTGTACTAGGCAAGAGACAGCGCTCCCTGCGCCGCTCGCGCGAAGATCACTTTCAGGATTTCTCGGCACCGATATGAAAATGCGTTCGCTTCAAAGAAGGCTGCTTGCGTATGTCCCCATGGAAGTGCGCTACACACTGTTACGACGTTCGATTCGCATCGAGTCCGTTCCGGATAATTTGATAGTGAAGCTTGCAGAGAGCCCCGGGGAATTAGAAAGTGCATTGCGACTGCTCCATAACGAGTATGTAGCCGAAGGGTACATGGAAACCCACCCGTCTGGAATGCGCCTGACAAAGTATCACGCAGTTCCCAGCACAAGCACCTTTATCGCGCTCTGGGATGGTCAAGTAGTTGGCACATTGTCGGTTATCCGTGATGGAATTCTGGGATTTCCTTCTGAGAGTTTTCTTGATGTCAGTCGGCTGCGGGCGGAAGGGGCAAAGATTGCAGAGCCCTCGGGTCTTGCGATTAATAGGCAGTATCGCCATCAGAACCGGGGAATAATTCTATTTAGCTTGATGAAGTATTTGGTGAACTATTGCTCGGACTATTTTGGTTTGGATTACTGGGTTATCGCAGTTAACCCAAAGCATCTCCCACTATACGAGGGCATTCTTTTCTTTCAAAGAGCTCCAGAAAAGCCGGTTTCAAAATACTCGTACGTAAATGGAGCCCCCGCAGTCGGTTTAGTCACATCGTTGTCCGGCTTCTATCAAAGAATGTTGGTAGGCTACTGGAGAGCAAAAGGGCATTCGAACTTGTTCGATTTCTTTTATCGGCAAAGTCCAGCGAATTTGCTGTTTCCCGATCGTCGGTATTTCACGATTTCGGATCCGTTTCTGTCCCCCGGGCACGTAGAGAGACTTTTTGTGCAAAACCAAAATGCAATGGCCCAATTGAGCTTGAACGAAATCTCGGCTCTTCGCGCCCTTTACGCTCCGCACTCTCTAGACACCATCTTGCCCAATCGAGTCTTATCCAATCTGCATAAGAATCAGCGCAAAGAGAGACGATACGAAGTGCTCTGTGAGGGGCTATTAGTTGGATCTGGGCACCATGCGGAACTGCGGGCGGTGCAGGTGGCATTTAGCGGACTGGGGGCTCGCGTGCACGCAAGTCCGTCTCTGCAAGCAGGCGAGTTATATGTTGTCAGAATACGTATTGGTAAGTTTGAGATTTGTGAGCTTCGGGTGAAGGTAGTGGAACGCACGGGCCAAAACTACTATGGATTTATGATTCTGGATTCCTCTGCTAACTGGACAAACTTCATTCTTCATCTAGAAAGTCAGTTTTCAGAGCACGAGGTACAGCCCAAGAAAGTGGCCTAGCAGGCGTCTTTAACTAAAAACGAAAGCTGAAGGTCCCCGACTTGAATGGTGTCGCCACCGACAAGTTCAATTGGACCAATAATATTGCGTCGATTTAATTGCGTGGTCTCCTCGCTCTTATTGAGCGATTCTAACCAAAGCTTGCTGCCGCGACGAAACACCCGGAAGTGTTCCGGCTTCACGGCGTTGGGGTCCTTTGGGCTTTTCAAGACAAAGTGAGACGGCGCCGAGCTGCCAATGATTGTCTCGTCCGAATTCAAATAAAATTCCTGAGGCAATTCCCCTTTCGTCTTATTGATCGAAAGGCGAGCCACCTTCAAAGGCACTCGACACTTTGGGCAATAGCCAATCTGTGAAGACGGATCGGCATGTCCGCAGATGTCGCAAAAAGTACAAGTCGAGGGGAAGAGTGTTTTAGGCAAAACACTGAGCTCCATCGGTTCAATGCGATTTGGATTGTTAAACGGCCAAATGCCCTTGCGAGTGAGCTTAGCCAGTTCCTCTTTGACTTGACGTGCGCGTTGGTAACGCTCGAGCGGATTCACGCTCAGGCATTTTTTGATAATCGCAATCAATCGCGCGTCGCGGCCAGAGCCGTCGATAGGCGCTAATTGACCCAGCTGCGGCGTCTCGCCCATCGCAGCCTCGTACATAAGGGCGCCGAGCGAATAAATATCGCCTGCGGCGGTAAAAGGGCGTCCTCGGTCTAAAAGATCCGGAGGAGTATAACCTTCTGATTCGAACAAAAGCGGCTCGGAATCGGACACATGGTAGAGCGTTCCAAAGTCGATGAGTTTCACTTTGGAGCTAATTCCATCCAGCATCACGTTCTGAGGTTTTAAGTCGCGATAAATATAGCCGTGATCGTGCACGACTTCTAAAGCGTCCGCGATTTCCATACCGAGATACACAATTAGACCATCGTGCACTTTGCCGTGCTTCTGACGGTAATCTTCAATTTCTTTTGCTAACTCTCGACCGTTAATAAAATCCATCACCAAGTAGATAGATTTATTCTTTTGGAAATATTCATAACCGCGCGGAAACGCGGGATGTCGAATGCGTGAAAGGAAGCGAGCTTCCCTCTTAAAGCTAGAAATCAATTGTCCTTTGAATTGATCATACGAAGCCTGGTCGATCATTTGTTTAATCAACAATTGCTTTTCGTCTTCAATACGCAAAGCGCGAAAGGTGGCGCCAAAGCCACTCTTCGCAATCGATTCTTCAATTAAATAGGAATTGCGGCCGCGAATACGCTG
Source organism: bacterium (assembly GCA_022842225.1). GTDB lineage: Bacteria > Bdellovibrionota > FAC87 > UBA2466 > UBA2466 > JALHPX01. The sequence goes on along the minus strand of JALHPX010000018.1, from coordinate 4,067 downwards.
GCCAGGTTCAAGCAGCCCTTCGACCGCCGACTTCACCGTGGTAAAGGATTTTTGGCGCAACTTGCGAGAAGGCGGAGCGGCAGCAGCTCCCAACGGAGAACCACACGCATCGCAAAATGGAGATCCAGGGATCACCTTCGCATCACATGTAGGACAATTCTTCACAAGCTCCCCAAGAAAAGAATCAGCCGCTGCGAATGAAGCGAAGAACTCTTCGCCCCGCTCGCAAGGACTGGTTAAATCTTCGGGCTGGAAATCGCGAACCGCGATTCCACACCCTAGCGAATAAACGGCAGACTTAATTAGCCAATCAAAAGACGCGTCTTCTTAGACTCGTCCTTGATCGTCGCAAGACTGTCAGCGACAGACTTACCGGCACGGACATCACTCGCTAAACGCGTTAGAGCGCGCGTAACTTTGTCCGAACCCAATTGATTCGCAATACGCGTGGTATTTTCGATCAACCGAGTTGCCTTTTCTTTGTCTCCGTTTTCCAAGCTTGCTTGGATCTGCTGACCATTCAAATGGACTTGCAGAACTTGCAAACCTTGCAGAACGTCGCCATCCAATTGAGCGTAATCGCTATCGCGACCAGTCAATTTGAGTGCAGCATTCCACACATCGGTCTTCTGTCCGTCGTAGTGACCTTCCACGGTCCAAAGAGGAAGAGAATCTCCCTCGCTACCACTCGCAGACGACATGGTTTGCACCAAGAAGGCAGTGCGATCTTTATTCATCGCACCAGTGGGAATTTCGAAGTTTTTCGCATTTCCAGGAATATCGTACACAACGATTTCTGGAGCGATCTTCGCAATTCTCATGATACGGCCTTTCACGTCTGCGAAACGCAGCGTGAGATCACCAACCACAGAGGATTGCAATTTTTGAACTTCGGCTTTCAGGCCTTCACGGAATTTTTCAATGCCGTTAGCGTGGTAATAAGAACCACGTCCAAGCTCCGACAAGGTGCTGATGAAGTCAGCATCGTAATCGTCAGCGGAACCGATACCGATACCCGTTAACGTAACGCTTTCTTCATTGCGTACGAGACCTTCGTACTTGTCGAACTTCTCAACGCGATAACCTTGGTTATCGGTCGGGAAACCGTCGGTGAGCAAAATCACGTGATTCACACGCTTCACTTTGTCTTTATCACCGCGAGCGTTGAAAGCGGCATACGCCATTTTCAAACCAGCTTCTAAGTTCGTCACGCCACTCGGATTTTCTAACTTCCGAATCGCTTCTTCCATCGCGCCTCGATTTTCAGCAAGCGAAGCTAATGGAAACACTTCACGTGCGGAGGTATGGAACAAAACCAAACCCACGCGGTCGTCGTCTTTAAAGGAACGGACTAGTTCGGCCAAGGCTTGTTTCACCATTGCCCACTTGTCGCCACCCATCGAGCTAGAAGCATCGACGAGGAACAACACGTTCGCAGGGATCCGCGCCAAGTTACCTGGCGTAAATTCTACGAGCGTAGTGGTGCTGAACTCACCTTGTGCTGGACGGAAATCAGATCCGTTTTTTCCAACTATTTTCACGATTCTCTCCTTGAGCAATACCGGGGCCCTCACTGCGGCACCCCATGTTGATTTTGGCTGGATTAAAAGAACGTCAAAAGAACCAGGTAGGTCCCCAACATACCCCGCCTCCTGCCAAGGCACAGCAATGTGCAAGCCATATGCCTTCGTGGACTGTCAGTGGATGAGCGTAAAAGTCGGCTAACTATCAGGCGCCGGGGACGCAAAAGGGCACCTTAGCGGCCTAAAACGGCGGTCAATCTTGACCCCGGTCGGCCAAAAGGTTAGCGCCAGGGGGTAGAGGAGAACTGTGCATGGCTTTGTTGTTGCGGCTGCTTCCGCTGTTGTTGGTTTCTAGTGTCGGATTCGCGGCGGATTTTCCCGAGCTCAAAATCAAAGTCTTCAATCAAACAGGTCTAGACCTCGCGGATTTGGTTGTGACGGCATTGGTAGAGTGTGATGATCCAAAAGAGGTCGAGAGCGGCCGAAAAAAAGTTACTGGGAAGTGGGATGCTAAAGCCTCGGAGCTGATTTTGCCCGCGGTGAAAATCGGCCCAGATCTAGGCCCCGGCGGTGATTTTGATAAGGGCTGGGGTAATTACTACAGCTTCAACATTCACTTCTCGAGCAAGGCTAACGAAAAGTATCGATTTGCTCACGATATTGAGTATTTCAGCTGGGAAAATCACCCGGGCAATTCGACCGCGAAGATGATTGCGGAGTTAAAAGAGATGGAGTCTCTCACGCTCTTTGCCGTGCACGAAGATACTCCCATTGCCTTCGACGCTAGCCCAGAGTTTATGGGCAAAGAAATCCGCCTGCGCTACCAGAAGCAATTCATCAGCAAGACCACTCATTTCTCTGACATCGCCAAGGCTTGGCTCGTCGTGCAGTTGCCTAAAGATGAAGAAGAAGTCTCGGTGGCGGTGCCCCCAATGGTTTTGGTTTTGCGGGGAGATTTATCGGTCTACGGTGCAAAGCCCAAGTCGCGAACCTTAATTCATCTCTACGTTCCCGAAGAGCGTGAAGGACGAAAAGGTTATGGCTTTCGTGGTGAATTTGACGACGGCGAACAGGCGTTTTCTTCGAGCTCTCACTTCACCGTCAAAGACGCCAAAATAGCGCCCGGCGGCGATTAGCCTAGTTTCGGCCGAAAAGCCGGCTCCACAGCGAGCGGCGAGCGCCCAAGATCCGGTCGCCACAGTGGGCCCATTTGATTTTAGAAAACGGGCGAACCTTGCTCTCACCCAAGCTCTTTGCCAATTCCGCTTTTACATTTTCCACTTCGTCGTCGAAGTATGTCAGTCGAGTCAGCGCCGGCCGCACCGCCACCCAATTTTTGAAATCAACCGCTTTTTGAAAATCCTCGTCCGAGAGGTCGGCGGCGTTTTCTGGAATGCTGGGATGGAAGACAATCTGACGGGTCTCATTGGCAATGTACTGGGGAAGCGATAGCGCGCGCAAAAACCACCAGCGACTCACCACTGGAACCACCACGGCATTCCCGGAGGATGTGGCTTCCGCGATGTGCTTGAGCCCGTGCTCGATAAGGGCAACTTCCAGCTCTGGCAGCTGGGGATTGATCACGAGTGCGGAAACTTGGCGGTGTTGCAAATTCAGTCCGAAGCGTTCCCATTCTTTTCGAGTGGCTGCCTCGAGCCGTGGGCTTCCTACAATTCCAGCAACATTAGGAACGCTTGCGGAAACGGGTGTGAGGCTTTGGACTCGCAGATCGCCTGGAACCAGACCAACAGCAGAAGCTGCATCCTGCATTTTATCCAGATAAGCCTGCGCTTTTTTCAAAGGTTCGATTTGTGTGTCCGCCACAGCAGCAGTTGGCATCTCAATGACCCATGGGCTTACGCGAGTTGGGCCAGAGACAGCAAACGGAGAGTAGGCCAGTGTGGTAGGCCAAATTCCAAATCCGTGTTGGTGGAACTCGATGTTTAAGGCGATTGTTTGCTTAAGCGATCCAGTCGTCGCCAAGACGGGAAAGGAGAAAGTATCGGCTAATTTTTTCGCGAGCGAAGGAACTCCATCTGGGAGAGTACGACCGCCGTAGCAAGTTGCGAAGACCACACCCTTCATAGAAGTGAGCGGAACGCCTGCCGCGGTCAGGGGCTCGATCAAGTCAGCTACATTGTCAGTCGATTGATCGCCAAGAGAGAGACTGGTTCTACGGATATCGCCATCCCGATTTCGCGAGCCTTCTCCTGCCGGAACAATCAGCGTGAAGTAGCCTTCAGGTAAATCGAAGAGAGGCCCCTGCGCCCGCAACGCTTCCAACAGTCGGTGGCCCTCTAGATCATCGCGAACCATATTGACGATCGCGACCCGAATTTCAGGCAGCCAGGTTACTGGCACCGCAGCCCAAAGTGGCTGGGCCAGAAGGCAGATGAACAAGGCCAAGACTTTAAATACTTGCAGGGTATTTCGCATAGGCTCGGCTTGTATCATGGCGCTGTGTAATTTTTCCACACCAAGATTTGTAATTGCAGCGACTAGCGCGCGGGCTGGGGAGTTTCCAGGTAGGCAGGGGGCACGGGC
>JALHPX010000017.1 GCA_022842225.1 bacterium | reverse complement strand
GATAACGATAACCGCGGCTGCCTTGCTTCTGCATGGCTTGGCGAAGCAGTGGCAGCGAGCGTTTGTCGCCGAGGCTCGCCATGGCAAATGCGGCAGACGCCACTTCGTCGAGAGAAGATGTCCCCTTGGTCAGCGCGCTGGCGACGATGGGATAGACCTTAGGGTGGTTCGCCTTGGCAAGTTGGCGCAAGAGGCGCGTTCTCCAGAGTTCCCAACCATGGGGATCGCTTTCTGCGGATTTGGCCCAATCTGAATTTTTCAGAGCCGTTTGCTCGTATGCTTCGATCATGGCTTGACTCAAAACCGGAGGCAGCGACGCTGCGTTCAGTCGCTCGATGGCGTAGAGCATCCCGATGCGACCATAAGGCGACTTCTCGGTGAGCACCGCTTTGGCCAGTACTTCCTCGACTTCGAGGCTTACGGGTTTGCCAGACTCCAGCGGGCGAGCCAGTTCATTCAGCGCCCACATGCGAGTGGTGACGTCGGGATCGTACTGCGCTTGAAGCGACAGGCTGTAAGTGTCGGCAGCGCTGGTATCTAGAGAAACTTTGGCCAGGATGACGCCCGTGGGATTGAGAGTGATCCATTCTGGCTCCGCGGGGAGCGCGGCTAGGATCTCAGTAGATTTCTTCTTCGCGTTAAATTCTACCGTGAGGCTTTGATCGTAAGCGGGTTCGGACCGGCGGTGGAAGACCACGGGCATGCGGAAGCTAAAACCATAATCTTCGCCAGCATGATTGGGCTTTTGCTCAAAGGTGACCTTAAGCTCTTTATCGGAGGTGTCCCACTCCGTGCGGTATGAAATCACGGGGTAGCCGCGCTGCAAGAGCCAGGAGTCGCGGAATGATTTTAAATCCCGGCCCGAGCTCTTCTCCATCGCGTTGAAAAAATCAACGTAAGTCGCATTCGCAAAGGAATACTGCTTTAAGTAAGCGCCAAGGCCTTTTCGAAACGCATCCTCTCCCAGATAAAATTCCAACATCCGTAGCACTTGCTCGCCTTTGGTGTAGCTAATGCCGTCGAATGCATCGGATGGCGACGAGAGATCCTTGCGCACAATAGGGTGACTACGAGGGCCATCTTCTTGGCGGAAGTATTCATCCCAAAGATAAGTCGCACCCATCACCGCTAATTCATCTTTGGAGAACTGAGCTTCCGTAGCTTTGAACGATGCAAAGCTGGCGAAGGCTTCATTTAACCAAATGTCATCCCACCATTTCATAGTGACCAGATCGCCGAACCACTGGTGACCAAGCTCGTGATTGGTGAGCATGGCAATGTGGAGCTTCTCCTCCTCGGCCTTGGGATCGTGCAGCAACATGCGATCTTGGTTTAGGAACGTGGTGGAGGTGTTTTCCATTCCGCCCCAGACAAAAGTAGGCAATCCTACAGAAGCGTACTTTGGCCACGGATAGGGCGTGTGCAGGTACTCTTCGAGAAACTCAATTGCCTTTAAATTCGTATCCAAAACAAAAGTGGTCTTTGGCAGGGCCTTTTTACTGGCATAGACGCTCACGACGACATCGCGGTGTTTTTTCTCAGTTTTGGCAAAAGGGCCGATGGCAATATTAGCCAGATAAGTCGAATGCGGTTGGCCCAAGGACCATCGCACTTGGTGGAAGATTTTGCCCGGGCGTTGCACCGGCTTGTCTGAAACTAAAGTACCGCTTGAGATCACATCGATCCCCTGGGGAACAATGGCCCAGACATCCATAGAGGCTTTGTCCGCGGGCTCGTCGTTACATGGGAAGAATTTACGCGCGCTAGTGGCCTCTAACTGCGTGAAGAAGAGGGGGCCACGTTCCGGCGCATCGGGATCTTTCACGCGGAAGAAGCCATCATTCTCCTCGCGGATCTTGCCGCGGTATTCAAAAAACAAACTTCCCTGAGTGTCGGCAGGAGCAGAGGCTGGGAGAGTTACTGTGAGTAAATCCCCAGTCGTCTTGTGAGTGACGGTTTCACCGTTCCAAGTGGCTTTTTTGATCTGCAGATCGTGTGCATCTAGCTCGATCGTCTTGGCATCTTTGAGCAGCTTAACTTTGAGAGTTACTTCGGCGTCGAAGCGGTCCTTAGCAGTCTTGGGATCAATCGTAACGCCGATATCGTAGTGTTCCACATCGATGGGTCGATTCTTGGGAGCAAATTTTTCCGCTGCCGATGCCTGGACCGCAAAAGCGACTACAAAAAGAAACGAAAACCACTTCATAAGACCCCTCCCGATGAAGGCTCACCTTACCGCAAGCTGGCGACGTTGACACCTCTGTAGAACAGTCGTTTCCTTAACAAATGTCTAATCAGAAGCCCTTGGAAAAGCTCGTTGAAGTCGTTGCCCGCCTCCGTAAAGAATGCCCGTGGGATCGCGTGCAAACGCATGAGAGTCTGACACGGTATTTAATCGAAGAGGCGTTTGAAACTGTAGAGGCAATTGAGTCCAAGGCGGTTGCTGCAATTAAGGAAGAATTGGGCGACGTGCTGCTCCAAGTCGTGCTCCATTCCGAAATCGCAAAAGAGACGGGCCACTTCACCATCGATGAAGTGGCCGAAGCCATTTGCGAAAAGATGATTCGCCGACACCCTCATGTGTTTGGCGACGGAGTGGCCAAGGATGCCGGCCATGTGAAATCAAATTGGGAAAAGATCAAAGCCCAAGAGCGCAGCGGGAAAAAAGAAAAGTCGGGTCTATTAGCAGGCGTGCCCGCCGCCATGCCGGCGTTGTCGCTTAGTCAACGCTATGGGGAGAAAGCCTCTTCGGTTTCCTTTGATTGGAAAGATGCCTCACAAGTGTGGACGAAGGTGAAAGAAGAGATAGGCGAACTGGAAGAGGCGATGCAAACCAAGAATCCAACAGCTATTCGGGATGAATTGGGCGATGTATTTTTTGTTCTGGCCAATCTAGCCCGCCACCTCCAGGAAGATGCCGAGAGCATCGCTAAAGCAGGCGCGCGTAAATTTGCTAACCGCATTGCCCTGATGGAGGCCGCCGCCACTAAAGAGGGCAAGCGATTGTCTGATTATTCAGCGGAGCAGTTAGAAACGCTTTGGGAAAATACCAAGAAATTTAGCGCGCACTCTTAGGCGCGACATATCTCAAAAGCAGAAAAGAGATAGCGGCCATCGCTACTACTGAAGTCATTTGGGCCAGATGGTGAACGGTAGCCACGGCAAGTGCCTGCTCAGTAGGGATTTTTTCCACGGCTTGCAGAGCCATAACCACTCCGGCTTCAAACGGCCCAAAATTCGCAATCGAAAGCGGTACGGAAATAAAGAAATTCAATGCCAGCAATACGAACACGGCTTGCGTGAACGTCATGGGAAAGCCTTGCATCGAGGAAAGCGTTTGAAGCGAAAGAATTTCGCATCCCCAGGACAAAGCAGCAAACAGAATACCCAAGGCCAATTTGCGGGGCTTTACCATGCCGCGGAATCCAGCGCGGAAGTCTTTTATCCAATGGGCAATCGTCTTTAACTTGTCGCTGACGCGAGTCCCTACTGCGTATTTGGCGATAATCACCGCAGCCAAAATACCGACAATCACGGCGACAAATACCCAAGTCGGCGGCATTTCTTTTTTAGCCACAATATCGGCTGGGATGAAAAGCGCGCCAGAAAAGAGCACCATCAAAATGAGTGTGCCGACATCGACCACGCGATCGGCAACGATCAATCCCATCGCCTTTAAAAAAGTGAAGCGCCGATCCTCGCCCTCAAATTCGCCCGTGGGAGCTTTGCCGGAAAATGCCGTTTTGGGATCACGGGTCATTAACGCGGCTTTGAGGAAGTCGCCCGCGCGCGCCGGGAAATAAGTATTCACCGCCTGACCGACCGAAATGGCGTAGGCCATTCTAAAAATATTGATGGAATGCTCGGTAGGCAGCAGGGCCCAATACCGAAAGACCATAAAGAGAATCTGGCCGCCCAAGAATAAAAAGGCGAGCAGGCAACCCGTCACGCCGAAGCCCGAAATCGAGTGCTTGAGCTCATGCCAGGAGATATTTCCAGACGAGAGAAAAATGCTGACGATCACCCCGACAACAACAGTGCTGATACCCAGCTGGATAATGGTCTTCTTCGAAACGAGCTTGTTGTTTGAGAAAGAAATGGGGGGTACTCCGGGTTAACGGGGTGGAATCTACTAGTCGCCGCGTCACGGCGCAAGCGCTGGACACGCCTCAAGCAAAAGGCTACACGAGGTGGGAATGCCATTAATTATCCAGAAATTCGGGGGGTCTAGTTTAGCGACGCCAGGCCATATTCGGCGGGCGGCGGAACGGATCCGCGAAGTTCGCCAATCAGGACACGATGTTGTCGTGGTGGCCAGTGCGATGGGCCGAATGACCGACCACCTCATCAATCTAGCGCATCGGACGGTGACTCGTCCTCCCCAGCGCGAAATGGACATGCTTTTGACGGCGGGCGAGCGGGTTTCTATGTCGCTGCTGGCGATGGCGCTCCAAGAACAAGGCGTGCCGGCAATCTCTTTTACGGGTTCGCAAAGCGGAATTATTACGACCAATCGCCACTCCGAAGCTCGGATTTTGGAGATTCGGCCCACCCGGATCAAAGAGGAATTGGCCAAAGGAAAAGTCGCCATTGTCGCCGGCTTCCAGGGCGTTAGTCGCGAGAAGGAAATTACGACTCTCGGCAGAGGAGGATCGGACACCACCGCGATTGCGCTCGCGGCCGCGTTGGGGGCCGATCGCTGTGACATTCTCACGGACGTAGAGGGGATTTTTACCGCCGATCCCAGGATTGTCCCAAATGCCCGCCTCATTGCGTCTTGCAGTTACGAAGAGGCGCTGGAATTTAGTAGTCTGGGCGCGAAAATGCATGCGCGTAGCTTGGACGTTGCACGCCGTTTTGGCGTGGTTGTGCGAGTCGCTTCCAATTGGGGTTCGAAGGATTCTGGAACTTGGATTAGATCCGCATCAAGAGCAGAGAGGCAGAACGAGATGGAGAGCACCAACATTCGGGGAGTTGGCACACAATCTGGACATTCTTATTTCCGCATTCACCGCGACCTCACCGATGTCGTCGGCTTTATCACCGAGGCCCACGTACCCTTGCGTTGTTTCTCGTCGTCTACGGGAAGTTTGGAATTGGTTTGTGAAAACGAACGCGCGATTGTTCTTAAGGAATTGTTAGACGGTGCTAAAGTTCAATACGAAATGTTTGCACCCGTCAGCGTGGTTTCAGCCGTGGGCGAGGGAATTTGCGGCGCGGTTGATATCGTACCGGGTTTTGTTCAGGCGCTGCAGGAAGTTGGCGCGCGCAGTTTGATCTTATCCGTGAGCAGTCTCAGTATCCAAGCTGCTGTTCCGTCGGAACAGGCGGCGGTGGTGACCCAAGCGCTTCACCGTCGATTCATTCAAAAGTCAGAAGCCGAAAACGAATCGGCGAACACCGGCCCCCTTTCGCGAGAAAGAGACAGTGCTTCGCCGATTCAATGAGCGTACGTGCTGCTTACTTGGCCCCCAATAGTCCTAACGTCGCGCGCGGAAGTCGTGCGTCGAAGCTTCCACAAGTGGAGATGGTTTCGCGTCGTTAGAGCTAGAAATTAATACGGGCTCGTGCCGTCGTAATAATCGTCGTAATTATTGTAATTGTTGTAATTGCCGCCGTTGGAAAAATTGCCGGCGGACGGGTTGTAGTAATTGTAATTTCCGTATCCAGCATTGTAGCCGGCGTTCGGATCGTAGTAGCCACCGTTTGCAGGGGCGCTGTATCCGTTGCCGTTCAAGCCACCATTGATTGCGCCGTTGTAGCCGTTACCGACTCCGTAGTTGGCGCCGGCTCCACCTAAGCTACCGCCGAACATGGCTCCGCCGCCGCCGCCCATTGCTCCACCGAACGTGGCACCGCCACCAAAGCCACCACCTAACATGGAATACCAGGCGGGAATGCTCATGTAGGGCGATCCGCCGCCGAAGTAAGGCGATCCGCCGTACATGCCACCGCCGAAACCGCCGCACATGCCACCGGCGCATCCGCCGTACATGCCACCGCCGAAACCGCCGTACATGCCACCGCCGTAACCGCCGTACATTCCACCGCCATATCCACCGTACATGTCGCCGCCGAAACCGCCGTACATGCCGCCGCCGTAGTATCCTCCAGTGTATCCGCCGAATCCACCACCATAGGTAGGTCCGTACATGCTTGGGTTAGAGGTGTAGGGCCAAGAAAAACTTCCGTAAGGATAGGTCGAGGCGCCACCGTACATGCCGCCGTAAGGACTACCAAAGGCGCCATAAGATCCGAAGCCGCCGTAGCCGGAGTATCCACCGTACACCGAAGGACTGTTGTACATTCCTCCGCCGTACATACTTCCGCCGTACATTGCGCCGCCCATTCCAAACTCAGAGACTTTCGACGACGAGTCTGCGATTGGGCGAGACGAAGAAACGTTTGAAGCGGTTCCTGCGTGGCGGGTTTCTCCAAAAGCTTGTGCCGCAATAAATGCGACAAGCATAGCTACTGCGTAGTGATTCGAAAGGCTGCGCGACATCTTGTACTCCCTCAAAGACTTTTCGTCGGCAAAAGACTGCCGAGAATTCCAAGCAGCTTTCTTTGGCTGCCGGGGGGAGCTAAGAGCATTAAGCGTACCAGATGCGAATACGCACAGTATGCGGCCCGCTCTAAAAACGGCGCCGCAGATTTGTTAGACGGGTGTATCGATCTTAGACAGCTACCCGCAGTACTCTGGAGTGAGGCTGGAATTCGATCCTCTACGCTCATTCCAGGGCTTAGTGTGGTAGTCAGTCGCAAAGTTTATCCGGAAACCCTTACTCTTGGGGTCGTACTCACAAGCGGGCTTATCGATCCGTGTGCGGTAGTAGAGGCAGCCCCGGCGTTTGCCGTCGTGGCCCTTGGCTATAAGCCCGGTATAAACTGCGTTGTAGTCCGCAATTTTCTTTTCATACTTCGCTTTACCCTCTTCGTTGACCTGCGCGGAGGCCTTGCAGTTGGTCTTAAAAAACTCCCAATGAAGGGTGAGATAATCCAACGCAGTTCGATCCTTGGAATCAGGCTTCATCACTGCCGCTTGGTCCATAAACGAGAGAATCTTGTCGGCGACTTTAGTGGAGATTCTCCAACGCGCAATCGCAGAACTCAGCGCCGTGGGCGGTACGTTCACTATATCGGTGATCTTGCCGGTAACTGGAGCGCCAGCTGCAAATAGGGCATCTAATTTGGAAGTAGCGCTGTCCTCATCGAGCACTAGGGCCTGAGGGTCTTTGTATAGTTCGGCGAGAACCGCGCCAACCGGCGTGACGTAGTTTTGCTTTGCCTCGAAATCGAAGCGAGAGCTCACCGCTTGAAGTGCAAGCGCGGTTTTTAGGTTTTCCACGTCGGGCGACTTCAGTAGAGCAAACAGAACATCAGGTAATTTTTTATCAGCAGGGAGCTCGCTAGCGGCTCTATTAACGAGGTCCCAGTACTTCTGCGTAATCGCTTGGCGCAGAATCTCTTCGGTCCGTCCATTTTGAATTCCGGCAGCAATCAGATCCAACGCTCGTTGCTGTCGTTCTGGCGATGCCTCGCTCACTGGGGAATTTAAAAGACCAAATAAAGCGTCTGTATTTTTCGCAACGCGAGCTGCTTCGATTTCCTCGGCAGTCGGAGGGTAATAATCCATAGTGAAAGAGAAGGAGCGATCATCCGTTTCGCACTTGCTCCCCTGTACTTCGTAGTAGCCTTCGACCTGAATCATTTTGTGACGGGGAAGCACGCGGATCTCGATTGATGCTTTAAGGGGTACCGAGTGCCGTCGGCTGGTGCCTTCTAATTCTCCATAACCCAAACTACCGTCGGGGTTTTTGCCAATGCCCTCGGTCCATGTTCTGCAACCGAAGGAATCGTATTCACCACGCGCACGGAAAGAGCCATTTTTGCCGTACAGCCCGGGTAGATCGCTGAGGCTTAAATTCAATCCGCCACTCAAGCCAATAACCTTTTTTGACGCTACGTCGATCTTTAGAATCGTGGGATTGGTGGTTGTCGACGAATCGCGGTAGCGTTCATAGAGCACAAAGCTGGCATCGGTCGCGGCGCGAACGTTATAAGAATCGACGATAGCCACGCTTACGTAGTCGGAAAGTTCATCGTCGATATCTCCGAAATGAAGAAGGATGCTTTTGATAAGCGTTTGTCGGATTTGATCCGACTTCAATTCACCGCAGTCTGTTTTAGAAATAAAAATCGGAGCCTTGGCCTTGGCTTCCGAGTAAGCGCAGCTCAAATCGGGATTATGGCCGTCGGGGTTGGCTGCGGTGACCTCTGTAAATTTTAATTCGCTCGCTTCAAGCTCGTCTGCGAGCAAATCCATTTTTATTTCGCCGCTGGAATTTTTCCTGGATAGGTATTCAATGACGTCATTACCAGAGGAGCCAAGTAGCGAACTCACTTTGATTCGCTGGAGGATTTCCTCGGTCGCTAGCTTCTCTTTCCGCCACTCGAGGCGAAAGGGGTCTGCGTTGAAATTTAGAGCAGTGGCGACTTGAGAAAACAGAATAAGGTTGAGAGCGACAAGAATATATCGGCGCATGATGCCTCCCCATTGCAAGTAATTGTACCTTGGGTCATGGCCGAGATCCGACTCTGCGGTCAAGTCAAAAGCCGCGAAGTCTTATCGCGTGATCAATTATCGTTAACAACTCTTCGAGGAGCCATTTCATCCCCGGATTTTACTAATCAAGTTTTCGTAAACGATTGGAGATCGGTTTGGAATACTTAAACATTTAATTAGCCCCGGTTTGACACCGCCGCAGACCGTCTATAACCCCCATTGGAACGAGGGGGTTGTGTTGAAGTCACGACTTTTATTCTTTAGTTGGGTTTTCTGGTTGGTATTTACGTTTTGGTTCGCGCCGGTTGTCCACGCAGAATCGGGGCTTTCGAAACTTGGAGAGTTTGGATTCGAGCCGGAGAAGGACGCAAGTTTACCCGATCCCAAAGGGGCCAAACAAGGAATCGACAATATTTTCGGTGGCGTCGGATTTCGCATGTACGTTCCTGAAGGCCTCTTCAAAATTTTGATTTCTCCAGATCCGAGTCGTCAGTGGTTGGTTTACGGAAACGCTCCTTCTCCCCGTTCTCGAAAGCTGGGCGGAAAGTATTCTAGCGGTGAAGACATCGGTTTAAATTACGCAGTCCACTCGTTGAATGGCACCAACTACGCTACGTTTACCTGTTTTCAATGTCATGCTGGGATGGTGGCGGGAAAGTTAGTGGCGGGAGTCGGCAATGCTCATATTGATCAATTCGCACTGGAAAAGAACTTAGCCGAGTACAAGAAATTTCGAGATCACTATCGAGGTTTCAAGCTTTCGTTGACGCGTGGGATCGTCGACATTCTGGCTGATTTATCCGACGACGATATCGAGCACTTGCAGTTTTTTACTCTGTATTCAGAGACGATTTTGCGCCCATCCCTTAAGAGAGCTCGCTCGCGAGGTGATGACTACGGTCCGTATCCGGTGTGGCAATTAATGGCGCGGATGAAAGATAAGCCAGATACCACTGGCTTTGAGCTATACGGCATCGACGATCAAGGCGCCGCGTTGGCGGCGAGAGAGAAATTAATCGCAAATGCTACGTTTGGCCCAGTAGATCGAAGGCCGTGGTGGTTGCGCAAGCACGACGTCAAATCTTACGTTTACGGCGATACATTGGCGTCGCCCGCATCTGGAAAAGATTTTGCAATTAATTTTACGGTTCCCCACAAAGCAATCAACAGCACGTATGAAAAGCGTTCGGAAGAGATATCGACGATTCTAAAGTTTGCTTTGCAAAACAAGAGCCCCGCTTTTCCCAAGCAAGTAAACTCCGCCAGAGTTACGAAAGGTGCCGGTATTTACGACAATCGCTGTTCGCGGTGCCATGGCAAATTCGAGGCCGTTGCCGGAAGTACCAAGCAGAAGTGGATTTTGAAGTATCGCAGCTTGAAATACCAAGGCGCTCATCCGGATTGGAAAGATAAGTCCCTTCCTGAAATCCTCTACAGCGCAGGTCGAAAGGGTGCCGCTCCTGACGCTGCAGATGGACCTGTGGATCCGGAATGGACCGTCGACACCGATCTTACATACAGTCGGGCGTTGCAGCGTTGGGGTGGATGGGATCCTGTCGCCAAAAAGCGAGTCGATCAAGGATTGACTGGCCACGCCGCCAAATCGCGTAGTTTCTTTGCGGATCATTATGGTTTGAAGACGGAACAACTCCCCGCTGTCTACAATCCAACTCAGGATGGTTACCGCGCTCCTCCGCTCGTCGGAGTTTGGGCATCCGCTCCGTATCTGCACAATGGTTCCGTGCCAACCCTTCACGCCCTTTTTGAAGTGACCGCACGGCCTAGGATTTGGGGGCGGGTGACGGATGTGTCGGTAGATGGCTCATACGATTTTGCGCAGGTGGGACTTAAGCATGTGTTGCCGTGGCGTGATCGAATGCCTCGGAGCCCTTTCAGCTGGGAGGATTATGATGACCGCGACGCTCTTTATTATCGCAGCTTCTACGATGCCTCGCTTCCTGGTTACAGCAACGCGGGAGCAAGAACTTGCGGACCCGGACTTCCAACGGTTGAAGATAAACTATCGGTCATCGAATTTCTGAAAACGCTTAGTGATGAAACGGTCTTGCCAGAGGGGGACCCGTCTCAGTGGGGAGAGCCACTTTAAAAAAAAAGAGCCCCGAGGTTTCCCTCAGGGCCCTTCAAGTAAGAGGTGAAGTTTTCGGATTAAGAAAACTTCACCTCCGTACTATCTAATGTGTTTTGCATAGTACCACCCCCTTTCGCGGGCATATAGCCCAGGGGCGTCCCATAGGGGACGTCCACACACCCATGGTAGCATCTTGCGGCATGGTGGGGGCAAGCGGAAAATGACCATCGTTAAACCTTTAATATTGCTGAGCTTTCCGCCGAACTCGGCTATGGATTCTGCGTAACGCAACGTGCTATAATTTATATGGAGTCAGTCTCATTTCGTGCGGTAAGTGCTGAAGTTTTTAGCGGATTTCTCCGATAAGAAATCGGGTTCTTGCGACTTTTTTTTTGCAAGAAGGCCCAGCGAAACTTCGGGAGTGAGCAAATGCTTGCCTACATTGGGATGGCTATTCTAGGCGCTAGTGCCTTTTATCTGGGATGGACTTTGTTCTCAGGTGAATTGGAAGGCGCTATTGCGAGTAGACTCCAAGACCAACGCAAAAAATCCAGCAACGGCCTCATTCGCATCGGCCGTCCTCTCTATACTGCGCTCATTATCCCTTATTCCGCACGTTTGGAACTCACCGATTGGCGCAAGAAGTGGCGTCGTCGCATTATTTCCGCAGGCCTGGAAGATGAATTTGATGTGGAAGAACTCATTGCAGCAAAAATTTTCTACGGCTTCTTCGTTCCGGCCGCGATGTACCTCTATTTCTTTGCGACTCAGGGCGGAATGTCACTCTACGCAGTCGGCGCGATGAGCATCGGAGGGTATTTTTATCCGTCGATGTGGGTTAGCGGTGCCCGCAGTCGTCGGCAAACCGAGATAAAACTGCAGCTGCCGTTCGTGATTGATTTGCTTACGCTTTCGACAGAAGCCGGCCTTGATTTTATCGGTGCGATGCAAAAAGTCGTCGATAAAACGCGTTCTGGGCCCCTGGTCGACGAAATTGCTCGCATGATCCAACAGATTCAGTTGGGTACCACACGAGCGGACTCACTTCGCGACTTCGCTTGGAGAATTGATCTTTCGGAAATCGCTTCGTTGGTTGCTGTACTTGTAACGGCCGACCAAATGGGTAGCCCGCTGGGTGATGTCTTGCGCGTGCAATCCGAGCTCATTCGAACGCAACGATTTACTAACGCAGAGAAAAAAGGGGCCGCGGCCTCTCAGAAACTTTTGTTCCCGCTGATTTTTTTCATCATGCCAGCGGTGTTCATTATGATCTTTGGACCCGTGATCCTTGGATTCTTTGGAGCCGGAAAATAAATGGCCAAGACTATCAAAATTCGAAAAGGCAACGATGTGATCATTCCCAATTGCCTAGTCGCAGACGATTTCTTATCGCGGTTTAAGGGGCTGATGGGAAAAACCTCGGTGCCCGCGGATGGCGGAGTGTTTTTTCCCGGCTGTAATTCAATTCATACCTTCTTCATGCGCATGCCGATTGATGTGGTTTTTCTCGATCGCAACGGAATGGTCCAGGAAGTCTTAGCGAGTCTGGCTGCGTGGCGCATGCTGATTCCACGTCGTCATGTGAAGCACACTTTGGAGTTAGGCGCGGGCCAAGCCAAGCGCTTGGGTATCGAACGCGGTGTCAGACTTATTTGTGAAGGAGTCTTTGGTTGAAATTTGAGCTTGTACAAAACGGAGCGGTAGTCTCTACCCACGAGTTGGTAGAAGGCACCTATCGAATCGGACGTTCGTCCGAGTGCGAGATTCGTTTGTCTTCGTCTCAGGTTTCAAAGCAACATGCGCTGCTCGTCGTTAAAGGCAATAGAGCCGCTATCGTGGATTTAGGCTCCGCCAACGGGGTCTTTATCAACGGCATCCTTATTAAGAAGCAACGCATTGAGCCTTCGGACGAAGTGCGCATTGTAGATTACAAGCTGCGCATCGCTGCTTCGGCTCCTCGCGCGCAACGCCCGATTCCGCCCGTACAGGGAAATTTGGCGATGGCTCAGGAGCCGGCGGAAGAAATCGCGGAGCCCGAAAAGCCACAAGAAAAGCTCTTGCAGCTAGTCGACGAGAAAGTTCTGCTGCCTTTCTATGCGATTTTACGCAGTAGTGATTGGCGTATGGTGCTGGGAAGTATCCTCTCCATTTCGCTAGTGTTGTCGGTGATTTTGAGTGTCATCCCCATTCTGAGGTGGGGAAAGCACACGGTAGAAGCAGAAGCCTTGGGCAGAGCCCACGCTATTTTGAGCCAAGCCGTGCGCGAGAACTATCGCGTGCTCAGCAAGGCAAGTGACTTTACTCGACTCACGGTAGAAGCGACGGAGGCAGAGAAAGGCATCCTTAACGCTTATGTCGTCGATCCGAAGAGCAACTCGGTTCTGGCACCGCCTAAGTTTTTTAATCGCTCTATTACCGACGATTACTCGCTGCTGGCGATTAAGAAAGTGCAGCAAGGCAAAGAAGATCGAGTATCTGTGCACCAAACTGGAGACATCTGGATTGTTGCCCAGCCCATTTATATGTACTCGGCTGAAAGCAACGACCGGGCGTTGCAAGCGATTGTTATCGCCACTTTCCGTTTGGAAGCGGGCATGACCAACACGTACGAGCCAATGGCGGAAGCGGCGCTCTTTGCGCTGCTGATGTCGTTGCTGTCTTTCTTCCTGATTTACAAAATGACGCAATACCCGCTGGCCGTGATGGCGGAGCAATTAGATTCGGCGCTCAAGGGCGAGGACGTCACTGTCACTGCGGAGGCCAAGCTGCCCGAGTTGGAGAACTTAGCGACGATTGTGAACTTTGCTGTGAGCCGCGTGAAAGGCGGAAGCAGCCGGATGGCGGGTGCCATAGCGACGGATTCCGATGCCAAAGAAGATGAGCAATATCTGCGAGCGGTGAGCGAGTCTGACGTGGCGTTCTCCGACGGCATTCTGCTCATCGATCGAGATAAGAAAGTTTGCTACGCGGGGAAAGTTTTGGAGGACCTGATTGGACTACGCAATCAGTACGCTAAGGGACAGAACGTCTCAGATGCGTGCCGCGATCAGGCGTTTGCTGGAACCGTCATTGATCTCGCCGACAGCGTGATTTCGAGTTTGGGAGAAGTAAAGACGGCGAATTTGGATATCAACGGCGTCGCACGCGACATCGTTGCTGTGGGCCACAAGAATTCTGAGGGTGAAGTTCGCTTCATTCTGTGTGTGGTCAGAATGGCAGGGGCATAAAGACGAATGAGTGGTTTGACTAAAACAACTCCGTCCAAGGTGAGTGGCGACACTCCCTATTTGGAACAGACCGCAGGCACGGGCTGGGGGCGGACCTTTGAGCTTTCTCGCAAAAAGCTCAGCATAGGCAGGACGACGGATAACGAAATCGTCCTGGATAGCACCAGTGTATCTCGTGTGCATGCCGTCCTCAAACAAACCGCGAAAGGCTGGTTTATCGAGGACAATATTTCCAAGAACGGAATCTGGGTAAATGGCATCGCGATTAAAAAAGCACTGCTGCGTCCCGGCGATGTCGTGCAGATTGGTGAGTTTGTATTCCGCTACTGCGACCCGCGTAAACCATCGCCAATGTCGCATCCGGAGGAAGTCTCACGATCTTCCGCGGCGCCCAGCCAAAAAACAGAAGTGATTAGTACCGACACATGGAATGTGGGCGCGGAATCGATGCCGCAAAAGCCACCGATTGAGGCACCTCCGGCCGCGCAGGCGCCCACTTCGGCGTCGCAGGCCACTTCTTCGCAGTCTCAATCTCAAGCGTCTGCTCCGGCACCGACTCCGACTCAACAGCCATCGGCTCCTCAACCTCAAACGCCTTCTTACACGCCACCCGCTCCTACTCAGGGGCGTCCGCGCGTGCACCCACCTGTTCGACCGATTCACTTGGCAACTTTTGGAAAGAATAATCAGGAAAAACTTTATTTAGCGATGGGACTCTTGGGCGGGCTGCTCGTCGGCACTTTGCTCTACATGCGCACGCAAAAGCCGTCTACTCCAACTCCTGTTGTTAATAATCGGACCTCTGACATTCAGAGTCCCCGCAGTTCGCAGGATGCATTTAGAGAAATCGCGGATACGACAATGACGGCCGAAGAATTAGAAGATGGCCTACCACAATACCAGCGGCAGAAGTCCGCGGAGCAGGCAGCGCCCACGAAGCCGGCCAAGCCTCGTCATCCCGAAGCGCAAGCTATTTTGCAGGCAAATGAAGAGGCGAAGAAGCCAAAGATACGTCCCGAAGAACTGCAATTGGGAGTGCGTTCTAAAAAGAACCGCGCTGCCAGCAAAGACATTGGAATCTACCTCGAAGAGGGCAAGGCCTTTCTGAAGGATGGGGATTACGAGAGTGCCGCTTTAGCCTTCCGGTTTGCGCTTGTGATTGATCCGAATAACTCGACGGCAAAAGCCGGAATCGCGTCTGCAGCTTCCAAGCGAAAGCACGTGGACGAAGGCACGGTTGCAAAAACCAAGGAACCCAAACCAAAGCCAAAGCCCGAGCCCAAAGTCGATAAGCAGCTTGAGAAGCGAGCTGCCGTTATTAAGTTGCTTAAGACAGCGCTCGAGTCGCTGAAAAAACGCCGCTATCAAGATGCCATAGTGAATGCGGAGAAGGCCCGGCAGATCGAGATTCCAGGAGAAACGGCTTATCTCAATGAGGCGAAGCAAATCATCGATCGCAGCGAGCGCCGACAAAAAGAAGAATTTGAACCTTTTATCGATCTAGCACGTGAAAAAATGGCGGAAGGTGATTACCGCGGCAGCATTCTTCTTTGCGAAGAGATGCTGCGCACGGATCCCGGCTACGCTCCAGCGAAAGAATGCATGGAGAGGTCAACAGCCGGACTCGCAGCTTCTGTCGGCACTACGAAACCTGAGGGAGTGAAATGAATTCGGGTGCAGTAAAACTCGATACTCGAGTAGATGAGGCAAAAGCCCATCTCGAGCTGCTTTCGGGAACGGAAGTAGGTAGAAAGCTTGAGCTCAAAGGCTCACGCATCGCTATTGGCCGCGCGGAAGACAATGAGATTGTCGCCATGGCCGAGGGAGTGTCTCGTCGACATGCGTTCATGGCGATGAGTGATGGTGATTGGTTTATCCGCGATAACGACAGCAAAAACGGCGTCGTTATCAACGGAGAAAAACTGCGCGAGAGCTGGCTCTCTGACGGGGATGTGGTGGCCCTAGGCGATTTTATTTTCCGGTTCCACCACAAAAAACTAGGTGAGAGCCCGTACGGAAATCCAGCCAATCTCCCCGCGGCAGGAGCAATGGGCGGCGGGTTGGCCATGGGAGCCGATGCGAACGTGGCGATGGATCCAGTCCCGTCGTCCGCGAATTTAACGGGCAAAAAGCCGGTGAATCGTCGAGCCATGCTGTATGGCGGTGTGGTGCTGGTGCTTGGACTTCTGTTCCTCATGACTTCTGGTGAGGAAAAGCCAGCCGAAAATGCGGACGGCACGACCACAGCAACCGACCGTTTGGCCCGCGATTTTGATGTTAGCAAGCCGCCGGCAGAGAATTTTGCCGCAGGTAAGAAGCCACCGGTAGGGCTCGAAGATCCTCTGCTGAAAAAGGCAGAGCAAGATATGTCGTCGTTGGATTGGTCGGATACGTCTCTACAGCAAGCAGAATTGTTCTTCCGTCGGGGACAGCGCGACTATCTCAATAAGAATTACCACCGCGCTATTGAGGCGTTTCAGACCTCGCTGTCGCTCTACAAAGGCCACAGTCTGGCGGAACGGTACTTGCGGC
>JALHPX010000016.1 GCA_022842225.1 bacterium | reverse complement strand
CACAAATGTCGCACGAGATCTGGAAGAAGAACAAAATTAGTCGAAAAGTACCGAAACTGACGAGGAGTCTAACTCTTTGTCCGCTAGTTCGCTCATGACCGAAGGTCGTAGATTCATCTTCAAAGAATCTGCTATCTAGGTACTCGCAGAATTGTGTGGGGAAGCAGGTAGAAAAAATTCTCGCGTTCCTCTACATCATTAAACTCAAACCTGGCCGTAACAGGTCCTACCGGTTGAGGAATGCGAAGCCATTTTCTTTCCACTTCCGGCGGCAACCCGAGATCCCGAACTTCGTTTCGAAAATCGGCCCAGCGCTTGTAGGAGATGTTCATCATCTCCACGCCTACTCTCCCGTCGCGAGTAACAATCATGTGTACCTCTTGTGGGACTAAAGCACCGTCGTCGGTAGGCAGCGAACCAAATTTCCAAACGAAACCAACATGGTCCTGCTGGTTAATTACATAGTCGCAGTTAACTGCGGCTTGTCGCGTGAAGGGATCTTCTAGCAAAGGCTTGGGGATAGGAAAGGGCAAGCCTTTCTGCAAAGCTTCGTTAATTGCCTGCGTTTGCTCTTTAGATTCGCCGTGATTACTACTCTTGCGTTTTAGAGCGGCTCTTCCTGCACCCTTAAACGTGAGCGCGTTTCTAGCGGCCGTTGCGACCGAGGGGTCTGAGTCGCCGGAAAGCGTTGTAAGAGCCTGGTGGGCGCCTGCGTCTTGCGAATAGTGAGAAAGAATTACGGCTACCGAGCGGCGCACAGAAGTATCGGAATCACCGGCTCGAAGTAATACGAGGCTCAACACCTCTGGACTGACGAGATCCTCGTGCCCGTAAAGTTGCCGCTCTGCCACCATGTTATTACCCACGTCGATATCCGCCTGGGCAGCACGCTCCATCAAGTAAAGAGCGTCTTTGACATCGGTTGGGTTCTCCGCGTGACGCAGTAGATTTAGTCCATGCTCATAATAGTAATATTCCCAGGCAGGGTACCTCTTCGGGGTTACGTGTCTGGCGTTATAAGCGACCGCCCGTCCCGCGAGCCTTGAGTAACGAGGATCTTCCTGTTTATGCATCCAATCCAGGTTGCGCTTCAGCGTGTCTCTTAAGCCTTTCGCGTGTTCGTACGCTGCTGCGATTTGAACGATCAGCTCTTGCTCTAACGTCGGATCCTTACTTTCCACGACGGTTCGAATCCTGTCCGTATCGGCGTATGCAAATATATCAAGCGGCTCTCGAGCGACCATCTCTTCTTTGACTGGCGGAGGGGTTATCGTTTGTCGTCGAAGGTTTTTGGCCATTTGGACAAAGCCCCACTTACACGGAGGCCACCATGCCGCCTGAGCCTGAAAGGTGCTCAAAGCAATGGCGAGAATTGCTATTCGAAAAATTAAAGTTCTGTTCATTTATGGCAAACCTACCGAATCAGTCATCGTAGCCGTATGCAGAAAGAATATAGATCGAATTTTATTCACGACATCGAATACTCCAATGCACCACAGTGGAGTGCATCAGACCGATGGCTCGTCTCATCGCGCTTGTTTTCTCGTGGTATTTCGCATTCTTGCGTGGTGCCGAAGCACGGTGGAACCTGGATTGCGGTCTATGCTATACCCCTCCGTTCCATGCCCCCCGCGAGAAACAATATTCTAAGCCCGCCCTCCATGAGTCCACGCGTGAAGTCTCCAATCCGCACAGCATTTAAGATCATCGTTTATTTCTCATTGCTTAGCGGAGTCGTGCTTTCTGCAGGTAACGGGCTGGAAAACCAGGGGATATGGGCTCGCACCAACATTCCTCAGCTCTGTTCGGCCATGGTGCAAGCGATGCGGTACCGAACCCATTTGCGGAAAATCGACGATCCAGTACGTCTAGAAAAATGCGTTTTCGGTGAGTGTTGGAAAAATACCATAAACGTCATGGAATCATTGAGATCCGTTGAAGAGGTCCGAGACTGGAAACTTCAAGTGCTAGTGCTAAAGAGCTTCAAGCACCAGAGCTACCATACGTTACTTCGTTACGGTGACTACATCTGGGACACAAATAGTGCGACCAAATCCTCTTGGACCGATCGCTACCTAGTACGACCCAGTAAAATACAGCAGTACTTCACGGAGGGGCACTCGCCCGAAACCAATAAAGAGGCTATTGTTCTCGAGGTGTCCGCACTGCAGTTTAAAGACAGACCATTTTATTTTATCGAGAAACCAGATGCTGAATCCATCCCACTTAAAGATTTCATAACTAATTTGGACGCCGAGGAGTAAATGTAATGGCCCAATTCATTTGCAAAGGTTTGTATTTGTCATTTGCCACGATGCTTTTAATGGCAGTCTTGGCCGTCCGGATTGAGGCGCAGGAGGATAGCTCGGAAGACCTCTCCATCGCAGAGGAGCTAGCACTTAAGGCTCGTGGTGAATTCTCTTTTTTCGAAGGTGACTGGGTTCCCAAAACGAAAGAAAAGGAATTTTCTGATATTGGATTTGGCAACCTTCACGTGGATGTGAAGCTACTTAAAGGTGAGTTGGCTTACGCGAAGATCCGTAGCGCAAGTGGATCAAAGTACACTGCCGTGAAGTCCATGCTGAAGTCTGAGCCGAATCTGTCCCAACATTTCACCGTGGAAAAATCGGAAGACTTCTCTCACGAATATGAAGTGGGACGAAACGAATACGACCGCAACACGGGACGGTTTATCGCCTTTCACACAGATAAGAAAATTACTCGCGTGGTCACCTGTGAATCCGAGAGAATCAAACTCCTCGTCAATCCGAAACTCCCGGGCGAAATGGACGTAGAAATAACGGTGGGTAGAGTCGGCAAACCCTTCTTCCCCGTCTGCACCAACTGGGATGGGAAATCCACTCTCTATTTTGAGAACAATGACTTCCCACGGTGCATCTATTCGTCGCAAGGAACGACGGTGAAGGGTCGCTTCCATCGGCAAACGGCGGAATAGGAACCGAATCTTTTATCGGTCGGGCGAAAGAAATATACCCAGAGCACTGAGCTCCAATGCGAAGCTCCCGTCTTGAAAGAAAGCATCCACTGTTTTTCGATAGAGTGATTTCAGCTCGGGTGGGCAATCCACGTAGCAAGATATCGACTTGGCAAAAGCACCGTCCTTCCACTGGAAAGTGCGGGTGGTGCCGTCTGTAATTCCCCTGTTTTCGTATTTATCCTGGAAATGAGTGAGTTCTGATGAACGCGCGAGCTCGCGAACTTTCTTGGTAAACGCTTCGTCCGCTCTGAGAAGAAACTCTTTTGGAGGTGCAAGTGCTAGCGAAGGACCTCCTTGATTCGGTCGGACCAAACGCAGGGGAGCTCGTAGCCGAACTGCACCGGTCACATCCAATTCCAGAGTGAACTCTCCAACTTCGAAGTGAAAATCCGTCACCTTGAGATAGAACTCCGCGTCGCTTTTGGGGGCACTTCCGTCGGAGCTGCCGCTGAACCCATTCTTGCACGTAATAGTCCGGACGACTTTTCCTTTGGAATCCAACTCGGTCCACTTGCCCGCGCAGTTACCGTCCTTGAATTTGCCGGTAATCCAGTTGGATCCATCCTGACGTTTCAATCTGTAGTCGCCGTCACGGAGCCAATATCCATTTGCAAATATCGCATTTGCATAAAATCGCTCTGCCACGGCATCACGCGGCATAGTTTGCTTTTGCCCTTTCATCCAAGACACTTCAAAAACTTCAGTGACAGAGAGTTGCGTAAAACTCCGGGTGACTTGCGCCGAACCGTTTTTTTGAATCGCAACGCGTGGGCCGACGACTGGCTCGCCAGTTGCGTGCGATGAGTTGGAAAAAGCGAAGAGCAATACAATCCCTATGTATTTCATGGGAATAATTTTACACGAAAGTGGCCTGTAAACTTCGCCATTCACGATATCGAATATTCCAACCTCTGATCCCGCCTCGTAACCGTTCCAATCTTTCCATTTCTCCACTGCTCTCTCGTGCTAAGGCTAGCTCGCCCCCGCCAGACCCAGTTGACGACGAACTTCTACTCACCCATCATTATTCAAATTAATTTTCACCGAGGACCTCCATGAGACTTGCAGCTTTGTTTCTCGCAGCCGGACTGAACTCTTACTGCCTCGCCGCGCCATCTATCGGCGAGCGGGCCTTCAAATTTTTAGAAAAAAATGTCGCCGGGCGCGCTCTCAAGACCGCGACCAAAGGAACGCTGAGCAGCGACGGACAGGACTTCCTTGTCCAATACGAATCGACGAGCAAGTGGGACAAGCTCAAGAGAACCCCCGAAGGTTTGACCATCGAAGAAACCCGTACAATTAAACAGTCCAGCACCTTGTTGGATAAAGCGAACAAACCCACCGGCGCGCCCATCTCTACGGACCGAGTGGTGACGTTCCGGTACTCGCTGGGAGAGCGCCCCACCGCCAACTCCCTGGTGGGATTGACGCAGATGACGGCCAACAGCCTCGAAGATCCCACCGGTCATGGCTTCATCACCATGGTGGAACTGAGCCCCGACGATAAAGAGCTCTACCTCTACCACTCGACGGCCGGCTTCACCGAAGCCTCCTTGGATGGCAAGAACACCATTCCCGTCGCCGCTGCCACCGAATCGACCTTCTTCGTCGATAAATACGGAAAACTGCAGACCGCCGACACCATGAAGTTCTATAAAGTCGACGTGAACAAAGGCTTCGCACGCCAAGAACTAAACCGCTTCAACCTTTCTTCCACCGAGACGAAACCATGAAGATGCTTTCACGTTTGGTTTTGGTGAGTGTGTTTACTTTGGGATTAGCCGATGCGAGTGCACGCGGTGGACGCCCTGGCGGTGGTGGCGGCGGAATGGGCGGTAGTTTTCGTCCTTCGCCCGGCGGCGCCGCAAGGCCTTCGCCGCGTCCTTCTCCCGCCCCCCGTCCTTCCCCTGCTCCGCGCCCGGCACCCGGCGCGCGACCGGGGACGCTACCGTCTAAACCCGGTGGCGGGGCACCTTCGCGGCCGATTGGCGGCGGACCCGGAAACATCAAACCGCGTCCCGGAGCACCCGGCACAACCCCGGCTCGTCCCGGTGGACGTCCGGGCGCCGGAGATGTCGGACGCTTTGTCGGCGGACACCCTCCTGGGCATTTCCCCGGATCGCCCGGTCACCGGCCTGGTTACGGCGGTTACCACAAGGCGGAGTTCCACCAGAACATTCACAACCACTTCCCGTACCACCCGATTTACGGGCACCCGTTTAGCAGCGGCTGGTGCGGGCATTTCGGTTGGCACTATAGCCACTGGCCTTACTGGACCGCAGCCGCCACGGCCGCAACACTCACGCGCTGGATCGGCATTGCTGCTTATCCCGGCTACGGCGGTGCGGAACAAATTCCCTACTACCCCGTGGAGCCGGCACCGGACAGCGTCTACAAGGAATCCATCGACGCCCCAACGCAGGTCGTGGCAGAGGGCCAGCAGGCGGTCGTCCCCGACGATACCGACTGGATGAACATCGGTACCTTCGGTGTGATTCCATACCAGGGCAAAGATCTGAGCTACGGCGTGCAGCTGGCCACCACCAAAGACGGCATCGTCCGCGGGATCCATTGGGACATGACGGCGAACACGCAGGCGGAGGTAGAGGGTTCCATCAACAAAGACACTCTGCGCATCTCGTGGCAGGCGAAGAAAGCGGGCTCACTGATCTTCGAAACAAACGTCGATGAGCTGACGCAGCAGGAGTCCATGGTGAACGTCTACAATCCGACGACCAAGTCTCTGGTGAGCTGGCAGCTCATCGAGATCGATCAGAAAGATCTGCCGCAAAAAAAATGAAGCTTCGCGGGAGCGTCTGATTCCGAATAGAACCAGACGGCTCCCGCGGGACTCTCCGCTCCGAGCAATGACCGGGGCAACACTTACTCACCGGACGGGGCGCAGGTATCGGATTCAGATCCATTTGAATTAAAGTTCACGTTTGATTAAGACTACCGTCGAATGAAAAACCTTCCACGCTTTGCCCAGCTGGCTCTGGCACTGACTTCGGTGTTTCTTCACGCAATTCCGCAGGCTACTGCGAGCTGCGCTCAATGGACTATCCATGCCTTTCCTTCCGACAGACTATTTCGAAGCGGAAAAACGGAGAGCTACGAGTATCGGCTGCAGCACCAGCCAATCGCTGGGATTACGGGACCCATCGCGCCCTTTACGGATACGTCGGAACTGGTGAGCGGATTAAAAACGGTGGTCGACCTTGGGTCCGGTCAATCCGATTTCATCCCCACCCTGATTGAGGAATGCATGGCCGCCGGGGGCGATTGTTCGGGGCTTCATGCCGTTGATTTTAGCTACTTCACAATACACGCACGTCCATCGGCAGCTCGTTTTGCCGGTCATGTGGATCGCTTCGTGGCGCGATATCCCGCCAACTTTCACGGCCAACTATTTCAGGAATTAGACGTTCAAGTACGGGGCCAAAAGATATTGTTCGACGAAGCCGTTTCCAGCAGTAGCTTGATGTACGTCTTAATGAAGGCACCGACTGAAGAGTGTGAGCTGATCTTGTCTCGAATCTTAGGACATCTATCGCGAAAGGGGCATTTGCGAATTTGGAAAGACGGACATGGCGATTGGGAGCCTGCTTTTCACAAAATTCGTCCGTTTCTTGAGAGGCAACTTAGCGCTGGCGAAGTTTCCAATTACTCGCTGCCACTGCCCGACCGAGACAGCTTCGTTATCGTCAAGTGAACCGCGCCGCCGTTTACGACATCGAATATTCCAACCTCTTATCCCGCCTAGTAACCAAATTCACAACCAGCCCCTGCTTACCGGCCCGCGCAGTCCGGCCAACTCGGTGGACGTAATTATCCTTAGTCCGGGGCAGGTGATAATTGATCACGCGGTAAACACCATCCACATCCAAACCTCGCGCTGCGAGATCCGTGGACACCATCAGACTTACTTTCCCCTCACGAAATGCTTTCAAGTTCGCACGTCGTTCCAATCTTTCCATTTCTCCACGACAAACTACGAGCTTATGTCCACTCGTCTTGAGTTGCTTCGCTAGCTCGTCGCATTGCTCTCTCGTGTTTACGAAGATCAATGTGCTGCCTTCTACCTTCTTCTTTAACTCCGCCTCTAGGAATGGGAAGCGGTGGCCGTTCTCTACAAATATCTCTTTTGTTTTTAGCGTCGGTGAAAACGGGGTTTCGGTTTTTAGTGCCGCTTTTTCTGTCGTCGGGAAATACTCATTTACTAGAGCCTGCACGTTCGGAGATATCGTCGCCGAGAAGAGTCCCCTCTGCACGTCGGCGTGGCACTCTTTGGAGATGCGTTTTACGGTGCCCAGGAAACCGGGATCGAGCATTTGATCCGCTTCATCCAAAATCAGGATCTGCACATCGGATAGGCTTACTAGTTTTTTATCCAGCAGCTTCAGCAACCGCGTGGGGGTTGCGACCATCACGTCGAAAGGGCCAGTGAGATTGTTCTTCGACACTTCTGCAGTCGTTCCGCCCATCACACTTCGCACGCGGATGCGGGTTTCATGGGTGTACTGTTTGAAAACCCGCGTAACTTGCTCGGCCAGCTCGCGCGTGGGGGCAATCACCAACGCTCTGGGGCTAGCGGGCTTAGTGACTCCATTGCCTTCGTATTCCATGCTCTTTAGCCGGTGCAAGATCGGCAGCACATACGCCAGCGTCTTACCCGTGCCCGTCCTGGCAATGCCCACTATGGACTTCCCGACTAGGAGTTTAGGCACCGTCTCCACCTGGATTTCAGTGGGCTGGGTGAGGCCCTTGGTCTTTAAAGTGCCCAAAAGTGAGGGTAGCAGGCCTAGTTGTGCGAAGGATTTCATGGGCAGATACCTACCACTAAACTACCGGTTTGATGCATCCCTTTTGATAACTAGATGGGCGGCCGCCGGATTTTACTTTACGGAGCAGCGACCCTCTTTGTGCCAGTAAGTGGATAGGACAACGCCGCAAGTGGACTGCGACCGAAATCATACTCCGCAACCCAATTGAAGATATTCACAAAGAAATCTCTCGGGGCGCGCGCGCTAAGTCTATTCGTCGTGCTCTCAACATAAGTAATCTCGTAGGGCATGTTGCTTAGGCGATCAATGTTTGGGTAGCGCGTCTTTCGAGAAGCCTGAAACAGTTTGTTGCCCCTGTCGTAGGAGTCTCCTACTTCACATTTCTTTGCCGCAGCCGGCAGGTCGTTCTTATCCCATTCGAATTGCTCCTCTAGATAGCGGCATGCTGCCTCGTCTAGCACTTTGATGGTTCCCACCGGTTCAACTTGTAGGGTGATACCCTGCGCTGTCGAAGTGTAGTTTGCGTTTCCTCTCAGTGGAATGACAATTCGGAACGTTGGCTGCTCGCAATTATCATCGAGGTAAACAACGCGTTCGATTTCTCCGCTTAACTCGCCTTGGTCCAAGAAGTTGCCATTGTTCCAGTTCGCTGGCTGCACGTCATGATGGTCGATAAATGCCGCTCCCATAGGACTCGAAGCCGCCTGGCGCATGTTTATGAAGTCTTCTTTTTCCGACATCGCAACGCAGCCAGTGCTGAATTTGCCCCAGAAGTACTCATTCATGGCTTTTTTGGAATTAGAAACGGGCGCCGCGTCCCCGCAGCCGGTTATCGACGATAGAATACCAACCAAGAATATTCCTGCTATGAATCTGTAGTTTTTCATTTTGTGTACCTATCCATCAACTTAGCCTTAAGTTCGAAGAACACCGCATCAATTGAATGTCCCCCGAGGATCGACTCGTGCAATCCGCGCTCCTTATTGATCTCTTCCAGCGTCTCTTCGATGACCGAAGCGTATTCGACATTGCCGCGGCCCGATTCGGTCCGATTGAGAACATGATTTGCCGCAGTTCGCTCTTGCATCAGTTTTTCAATCACGTTTTGCAAGAGATTGATTTCGAAAGCCTGTTCGCTGTGCACATCCGTCAAATCCGGGTCCACGTTGGAGCCGAAATGAATAGGCGCTGAGCCAACCAGCGCCGCAACTTCCAATTCCTCTTCGCCTTGTCCGGTTTTAACTCGCAGGGTTTCGAGTTTTTCCAATCCGGGTTCATTTACGGCTTCTGGCGCCGTCTTCTCGATGCGAGCCAAAAGGTCCGCGAAGTACGAGTGACCAAAACTCAAACCGTTGAACTGAGTAAATTCATAGAGCGGAAAGGATTCGTAGACTGAATCCGGAAACGAAAGGGAAAGATACGCCGATAGTAATCGGCGATGTAATTCAGTTTGATTACCTATCGCACCCAGCTGTTTAAATGCCGGCTGGTTGCCGAGTTCTCGTTCCAGAGCATCCGATTTGCCGGCCAGCGCAGCGGCTACGTTTAGAGCAAACTCTCGTCGCTTAGACGACCAGAGAACTTTTAACTGGTCTTTCACTGACTGGACGTGCGGCGATCCATCTAACTCAAAAACAATTCCCGCATTTAGAACCTCTTGAGCTGTCACTTCATGCCCCAAGTCCGCTTTACGTCGGATGTCCGATAATTGAGCTCCCAAACGATCGCGCATTCGTTCCGCCAGCAGATTGGCGTGCGTATGCGAAAAATCTCCCTCTGATGGGACTAGTTTATGCTTGGATTGGTACTCTCCACCGCTCGCTATATCGAAAAAGTGCATATGGCGGTTTAAGTCAGCGCTCACTAACTTACGCTCAGGGTAGTCACCCACGCGAATGCCATCCTGAATTGCCGCCGGCTGAGGTACGAGCGCTTTGGCTTCTACTTTCCCAACGCCGTACTGATAATAAGCAGAATCCTTGAAAACAAATCTTCCCACGACCTTCTGGCGATCCACGTCCTTGCTGGTAGGTGCGAAGAACATTCGAATCGTGAATGTGGGCCGGCCGAATTGATAAATATACTTAATGGGAACTCGCCACGGTTCATCCGGAAGAATTCCTAGGCTTCGATTGTAGCTCCACGCCGCATCTAGCTCTGAAATTTCTAATGGGCTAAAAGTTAAGTTATCTTCATGCAGCACCCGCTGCCCATTTTTGATCCGGCCGGGGATGTCGTTTGATTCTGTGAGCCAATTCTGAAATCGGTGATGGTAATCTCGAAACTTCACGCGTAGTTCGTAAGGTATCTCATCGAATTTCTCGCTATCAACGAGGTCGTTCAAGTTTTTTCGGGTGTTGGAAATGCTGTTGATCTGTGCTCGCGTGTAAGTGTCCGTCCATTCAAATTTTTCAATACAAATATGAAGCCGGCTACCTTGTTCTCCAATTTGACTTCCAAACTGATCCGCCAACACCAAGAACTTCGGTACCAAAAGTTGCGCCCATTCGCCCATCGTGAGATCAACCGGCACCCCAGGGTCCGCCGAAATTTGCTCATTAGTAAGACTGTCGTTGCAAATTCTCGATCGCTCCGTAAGGAGTTTTACAAGGTGGCCTTTTGGTTCAATGGTCTCCGGGTTTTTATTGAGATCATACCCACCCAGTTCCATCTCGGAAAAAGTTGTGCGGGCTGTTCGAATCGATTCTGGAAGCACTGCTGCTGCGGACCGATAAGCCTGCAGCGCTCCTAAGATTGCTGACGAGGAGTCAGCTCCATCCTCGCGGCCCAATGTGTAAAGGGCGTTGCGCGTCTGCAATCCAGTCTGA
Organism: bacterium; assembly: GCA_022842225.1. Lineage (GTDB taxonomy): Bacteria > Bdellovibrionota > FAC87 > UBA2466 > UBA2466 > JALHPX01. Next base: position 5,934 of record JALHPX010000016.1, on the reverse strand, counting down.
AAGGCCGCATCCAGCGCCGCACGGACTTCCTTGGGTTGAAGTGGGATGAGCTCTCTATTCTCGTTTAAGAAGGTAATTAGCGCTTGTGTGCGAATCCGCCATTCAGCCGGGTTCACAAGATTTGGCTTTTGCGACAACTTCTTTTCAGAGAAGAGACCGCACGCGCCGCTACCCATTGATTCGTCTCCGTAGAGCAGGCACGCAAGACTTCCCAGCAAATTGAGATTCAAATAGTTGTCCGCGTTGCTATCGCCCAGACGACGGAGAACTTCACTCGTGTCTTGTTCAGTGAATTGCCGCAGGTATTCACCGGCGGCCGTTGAATCCCCGCTTAGTTCGATAGTCGCACGAAGTTTTGCTAGGCAGGCTACGAACGATGCCTCGTCCTTCTTTTTGCAATCCGCTAGGCTCAGGCTCATTTCGAGTTTCTTAATATCCGACGCAGTTAGATGTACTGCGAATCCGAGTTGGCGCAGGGAGTGATTAGCTTGCCCCAGTTGGGATAGGACCCTATCTAATGATCCATCAATTCCGCGTAAATGCTGCTCCATTCCTTGGAAGCTATCCACCATGACATGAAGCAGTTGCGTGATCTGCGCGCTGATGCCCTTGATCTGGTCGGCCAAGCGAGCCTCAGTTTGTGCAATTTGCTCAGACAAGCCCTTAATGGCGTCGAGAATGATTTCTAGCTCTGACGGCCCCCCGATAATGGCACCTATTAAGTCTCCGGCAATCTGTGCAACTCCCACCACAAAGAACACGGTGTTCATGACCGCGCTTGCGCAAGCTTCTTCATCACCAAATCAGTAATGAGCATGGTCAACTTCGCGCCTGCATCGGCCGATGCGTTAAGAATGCGCGCAGCCTTTGGATCGGATCCTGCGATTGCCATGGAAACCAAATACAGGGCCGCCTGAGTGCCCTGTGCATATTTTTGAACTTCTTTGCGCTTCTCCTCGTCTGGCTCCGACATTAACTCTTTAATTGTAGTAACGAGTTGTTTATTGCCTTCGTTCACTACTTCGGAGACAGCGCTGAATGCTTCGTTGAGCTGTTGATTGAACTCTTCTTTTGAAATCAGTTTGTTGTTTAGTTGGTCTTGGAGGACTTCTATTCGGGCGATGCCTTTGAGGATGGCTTCGGTCTTTAGATTCGTATCTATTTCGGGATTTAATGCCAGATTTTCTTCGAGGGACCCGCGCATCAAGATTCCCATGTCACCTTCGAGCCCGGAATCTTTGAGTGCGTAATAAATAGCGTCGTCCGATTGAGCGAGTGCAACTAGGTCGGGCATCCCCTTTGCCATGTACTCAAAGTCGTCGGAGTGCTTTGTAGCTAGTTCTGTACGTTCATCCGTTGTCGCTTTGTCCAGACCCGATAATGACCAAACACCCTCAACCGCCTGCTGAGTAACTTTACCTCCCGCTTTGGCGATGCCGGCAACAATGCCCTTGTTAAAAGCCTTAGATGCCTTCGAAGAAACCTTCGTCCAAATATGGCGGACCCCGGGAAGCTTTCGAGCGATTTTTCCGACCTTACCTGCGGGAATCAGCGCGCCAATGATTATTTCGGCCGCCGTTCCGGTGCCGTCGCGGAGCGCGTCGTTGACCGCATTTCCCGTGCCTCCAGCGATACGCTGACGCTCTTCTTCGGTCGCTTTGCGAATTTCGTACGCGGCCTGAGTAAGTTCTCGTCTAGAAAGCGGAGAACCTTGTCGGATTGCCTCTCGTTGCATCGTGTACAGGAATTTAGCCGGTACTGCGGAAGATCTTAGTCCGTTTGAGTTAAGTCGACCAATGGCTATTGTCGCCTTAACCTGATTTTCTCTCAGCTGCCCAATTGGCTGGCGATCCTGAGCGAACGCAGACTGAGAAATTAGCAACAGACTGATGACTCTGAAAAAAATAATCATGGCGACACCGCTTTCTCATCTTCAACGACTGCGGGCTTGGCATCTCCCCTGACGAGAGCGTCACGTACTGTACGTTGCAGATTTTCTTGGTTGTAGAGAGCGAAATCCCTAGAGGAAAAACCGTCATAACGGGAGTAAGACTCCGCCCCGTTGCGCAGCAACTCAAAAGCGATCTCTGAGTGGCCCATCACTACAGCGGCCATTAATGGCGTGATTCGATGTTCGGTATCGTCGCTGGTATTCTCATCGATATCTGCGCCTACTCTAATAAGTTTACGAACTAGTTCTAGATCGTTTCTTACTACCGCCTTTGTCAGTTCCCCTGCATGTGGAACTAGGCGCTCTTCTCTCCGGGTTTCGGCCTGAATGGGTGGGGCATCCGAAGATGACTGATTTCCGGTGCAGCTGGCGAGTATCAGTATGGTTATAAGGGAAAGTAGACTTTTCATTTTGTTTCCTTAGCTTGGAAGGGAACGCGAATCACCTTCCGATACGAACTGGGCAGTTGGTGCCCAAACAAATACGTTTTTGAATTGGAGTTAGTTACTAATTCGAGCTTTGCACCAGAACCTGAGCTGGTGTCGAAAGAAAGTGCGATGTTTGCCAGATCTATTTGCGGCGCCTTTAACCTTAGTACATTCGCTTTAGGGAAAATAACGAGGGTAAACCACGTCGATTGTATCGACGTAAATTCGAGCGAGTCGCCGTTATCTGCGTCAATTTGGTAGCAACCAGACTCCAATTCAAGAGGTAGCGGCTTGCGGGTGATTGCGTCCAAAGGCAGGATGCGAATCCCCCCGAGCCCTTGTTTTCGGGCTACTGCGCAATAACGTTCGGCGAGAAGTTTCTGTTCTTCCGATGTGGCACTTAAGCGCAATGAAATCAGGCTATGCATTATCTGGCCTAGGTCGGTCAGCTGTTCGGGATTAATGCGGAGAAGATTTTCTCGCATGCGAACTGAGATGCGTTCAGATTCGGAGTTTGCGGCCGCGTCTACCACGATGAAAGCGGCTGCCATGTACATAGTGTCGTTTGCGACATTCTCAAGTACTTCACGTTCATTTAGAAACTGAGAATAATAGTCTGCGTTACTAGTCCAACTCATAAATGACTTTAATAGTTCCTCCATGTAAGCGGCGCGTTTTGCCAGTGGTAGCACTTGAGAGGAGGATTCTAAAATTTCCGTCAGACGACCGAATTGCGCCCATTGAATCGACCAGTTGTCGCTGCGTGTATCAAACGGATTCGTGAATAGACGATCGAGCAAAACTTCTGCAGCGGCGCGCTCTAAAATCCACTTTGGGGAGCGGTGGCGGGGTAATAATCCAACTACCAACTTTGATAACTCATTCTGGCCGAACGAATCAGCGGTCTGTTGTTGCCAGTTTCCCGCGTCGTCAAAAAGAAGAGTGAGAGCTAGTTCGGGGAATGGGATAGTTCCCGTCATGGAACGCTGTTGGGCCATCCAGCGCGCAACCGATCCACCTGAGCCAGCTCGAATGGCGGCAACTGCAATGACACTTAAATACGATTCAAAGTTACGATCCCAAGGTAGCCACGCGGACGTCGGCGATTTTGCGATTTCCGTGGTCAGAAAATCAAGCAGCGCCGGAGCTATCACTGGTTTCTTTTCGAGAGGCGTACTCACCCAGACAGTTTCAACGAACTGCTTGGCGACTAAGGGGTTTAATGGCAACAAACAAAGTCGTTTCTCTGACAATACGAACTCGAAGCCATCACCGACTTTTTCCACGAACCTAACAAAGGAATTAAAGTAGCGCGCTTCACATGCACGCCCGTGCAATGACAAAAACGACTCACGATTGTCGACAAGCAATTCCTCCCGACGCGGTTGTGCGGCCATCAGGTCCCAGAATTGTGCCCAGTCTAGGTCGTCGCCTTGGGAGGAATGGAGCGCGTTTAGATACTGGGTAAGTTCGCTGCCCTGCAAATCGCCGATTTTTTTCACGACTGAGTGTGCGGGTCGCTTATCTGGGTGAGTAGTAGAAATAGCGACGCTACCGCCGCCGCAGGCAGTGATCGCTATGACCGCGCAAAGCCAGATATATAAGGAACGAAAAGACACCGGTGACCTCGAGAAACGGGCGCAATCTAGCTGATTCCGCGAGTTCAGATCAAATAAATGTGGTGAGCGGGAGAGGTGATCGTCAGTGAGAAGCTGCGCACCACTATACGGCAGGTGGAACTGATTGATTTCACGTATTAAATTTACGACTGCGTCTGGCAAGCTAGGAAGGCTTGCGGATTAAGTTTCCTGAAGTGAAAGGGCCCTTCGCCGGTCAGGAAGGATATTTTTAATAGTTACTACTGACCGCTTAGGAACTAACGACTCAGGGTAGTTTTCCGCCGCCTACGATGAGCTTCAAATTGATAGCCCCCGCTGGTGCCGTACATCTCCTCTGCTTTAGAAATTTGGACCACATCGAAAAGCCTCACTCGGGGGCCCGCCTGCAGAAGAATTATCTCTACGCTTAAGGAAACGCCACTTCGAGTTCGCGCTCTAGATTCTCCTGTCTTTCAATGAGGCGCGAAAGTCCCAATAGGTTAGCAAGTCCTTCGTCCACCAACGCGAATTGCGACTCGTCCTTAGCGACCGCTTGCAGACGGGCAGCCAACTCTTTACGCCGCTTCTCGTATGTGGTTTTCAGACCCTCTCGCAAGAGCTTCATGCTTACGCCTTTTTCTGCAAGTTCGACGACGACAAAAGACAACGGCACATCAAATTCCAGCAACGTTTTACTGAGTGTTGGTTTCCATGGCTTGTTCTCTACAGCCCAGGGCGCCCAAAGGTCTCCGACCACCGCAGGCTCCACTTTTTCAACTTTAGCGAGGCCGGCTTTTTCCAAGTCCTCGAGTCGATGGCGAGACAACGGAGCCAGCATCTCCATCTGTCTCATCCGCCATTCCCAGGTGGCCGCAGTTTCACGAGCCTTAGTTGCCATGAGCGTCGTCACCGGCAGATCGGCTACCTCCCCGACTGAAGGATTGGTCACCTTATGAATATCGCCCTTCACGGAGTTTAAAATCCAGCCAACTTTGGCAGGCTCCATATCCTTCAACTGTTTAGCAAGCCAACCGCGGGCAACCTCAGAGCTGCCCCCGTAGCTCCATTCGCAGTTTTCGCCTGCAACAAGCTCGGACAAATTGTCGGCGTCTTCCGTTTTGTTTCGCTTGGCCGTCAAAAAATCCTTGGTTTCCTTCTCTGGTAACTGAATCGGCTGGGGGGTGCCCAGATAAGTATGCTTCGGAGCATCCTTGGGATGCTGCTCGGAGCGCTTTAGATAAACCGAGGGATTTCGAACTGAACCGAGTGAGACCTTTCCTTCAAAGCCCTCGCTCTCCACAGACAGGGCAACAGACGGATAATAGTAGAAGGCCGTAAGCTTATTCCCAAATGCTGGAATAGCTGGCTTGAGGTGAAAGCGAATAGTGGCATCCACCTTCAGGACGAGCGGCCCGAGATCGTTCCGCCGTCGTAACTCACTTAGCAGACGGAGTTCCTCGGGAACTGCTACTTTAAAGCCCTTTTCCGGTCGATACTTACGTCCCTGATAGGTAAATACGATCTCTTCTTTAAACCAATCTGGTGGGACGGTTCGGGGAAATTGTGGCGCAGGTAGGCTGGCATCGGGTGTGAAGCCGTACAACGTATACTGCTGGTAACTCTTCAAGTTTTGGGCAAGGGAACTCGAGAGGCCATCCCCGGTTGGCAATCCAAGCAGCTGCACCTCGGAGTATCGTCGGTGAGCCGTATCGATTGCTTCGGTCAACTCCTGAGCATGAAAATACTCTCGGTCGAAAATCTTTAGAATGCGTGCTTCCGTTTTGGCCTCAGCAATCGCCGTCCGGTAGACATTCCCCAAGGCAGCGAGTTCCTCGATATGTTTTTTAACTTCGGAGTCAAACCACTCGGGGTGCTTCGCTACGTAGGTCACATACGCCCGCACCGTCTCATGCCAAAACCAAATGTCTGGGGTCTCAGTGGTCGGAGTTAGCACGGC
>JALHPX010000015.1:15222-16600 GCA_022842225.1 bacterium | reverse complement strand
CTCATTCCCTTCACCTTTTCGATCACCCAGGGGATTTTGTGGGGAATTCTCTCATTTGTAGGAATGAAGCTATTGGTAGGTAAGGCACAAACAATTTCACCGATGATGTACGCACTTTCGACTGTCGCAGCCGGCTTGCTGTTACTAGAACACGGCACCCTCTAGATTACTCACGGCGTTTCTCTAGAATCTTTTCGATACAAGTTAACGTGCCTGCAGCTGCTTCAACTGTCAGAGGGAATTTGAGTTCTCTGGGGAGGATTTGCATCCTCTCATCTAGCAAGCCCCACTCCCGTAAAATCCCACCCATGCCAGTCATATCAAAGAGAATGTAGTCGTGACTAGGATGCTCACTAAGGTGACGAAGCGCCTTTCGCAACAGCTGCCGAACCAGCCCACTTTCTAGACCCTCACCGGACAAAACATAGAGGCCCACGGCGTAGGTTTCCTCGGCAGAGGTAAGCAAAGGATTAAGAAGATGGGCGACGTGAACAGCTTCCTCATTCCGAATGGCATGATTGAGTCGATATTCTTCGTCCGAAAGGTCTGGTGGATAGGGCTTTCCGGCGCGGTTGACCAGTTTCTCCCAGGCCACCATCGCATTTGCAAATTCAGTGAAGTGAGTCGGTCGAGGGGGAGCCGCATGGACTGCCGCTGATAGGAAGATCGCTACAACGCAAAGAAAACGTAACACCAAACCCTGCTCCAGTACTAACGAGAGGGATTATCACGGGGTGACTTTTAGCGAAAGTGATTAGTCGACGCGCTTGCCACGAACGGCAAAATCGACGTTATCGCGAGTCCACGCGAAGAACTTATCCTGTGTAGCCAAGTCGGCGCCCGGAGTGAGCAAGGTGGAATTTTTCCAGCCTGCCATCACGGTTGCGTCCTGAGTCCAAATCTTCACACGTTTACGTGGGACCATGGATTTCCAACCCTTCGCCACTACTGGGTCTGTGTAGAGCAGACGTAAGGTGATATTGCGCGAAAGTGTCTCCAACGGCTCCAGCGTAATCGCGCGGTAGCCCTTCTCGCCCTTCTTGCCCGGCACGTCCGGCTGGCCATCGCTTAACATCACAATAGAGAGCGGCTTTAGGACCATGTTCTTCTCTTTCACCGTGTTGGCGATCTGCTCGAAAAAGGCATTGTAGTCGGTAAAAGGATTGGCTTTGGTCTTGGGGAAAAAGCTCATGAGCTTTTCGCGCGTTTGCACGACGTTTAATCCTTCAAACTCTTGGATCGGAAAAAAAGTCTTCGGCTCGCCCACCTTGGCGCCGCCAATGCTGCCAACGAAAAGCGCGCTAGGCTTTTCCAATCCACCATAACCCATTAAATGAGAGTGCAGGTAATGCGCCATGAAGTCCATACCGTCATCAAA